>JBFLZW010000034.1:0-25281 GCA_040755755.1 bacterium
TTTTGCTTGCTTCCAGGCCGTTGACACATCGATATATCCCGACTTTCATCAGGACCTTGCCGGATTGGTTGTTCTCTGCGTCTCTGCGTCTCTGCGTCTCTGCGGGAGATCTTTTTTCCCTGTGTGCTTTGTGTCCTCTCTATATTATAAGCTTGGCTTATGTAAGTGCCATTCGCCTTAATCTTTATTGTGTAATGCAAGCTTAACGTTGCATAGGCCACGATAAACTATTCGATCAGTTAGAAATGAGGATGGGTGGCTGATATGAAATCAGCCCCCCATTCATCTCGTGTTGCCGCATCTCAACTGGATACGGAATGGATGTGGCTTTTACTTATCAATCCAGGCAACTGGGAACTCCAAAATATTCCCTAAATAAACAAAGTGCATCCGATGGAGTAGTTGAGCCACTCTTATCTACGTCTGCGCATGGATCACAAGGACCCGTCACCAAATAGCACCGGAAGGCAACCAGGGCATCTCCAGGGGAGATAATGCCATCACCGGTAAGGTCTCCAGTGCAGCAGCCTTCGTCAATGTTCCCATCGCAGTTATTATCAATCCCATCGCAAATCTCAGTGCTGCAGGTTGTACTTGTTGTATGAGTCCACACAATGGAAAACCACTGCGTTGTTCCTCCATCTTTGGCTGTTGTTTGATAGGAATGCGCTGATTTCATATCTGCCAGGAGTTCACCACCAGCGGCAGCTCCCCTGCGAAGTTCAAACTTGCCATCCCCAAGTGTTGCAGTATTCCAGCTTATGAGGGGGTAATATCCTGGTTTGGCTACTTCGGCTGTCTCATCGTTGATGTCTACTCTGATTACCCATCTCTCTGAGCTTGAACCAAATGCCCTGACATCTTTGCCATAATAGGCATTCTGATCGGGATGCTTCAGCCGGGCCCTTACGGTATACTCAGGAGGAGCACCGGGAGCCGGAACCTGACTTACAGTATCTGCCATGCCGATGACTACATTGCTGACTCTAACCGCTGATCCTGCCTCCTGTCCCGTAACCTTAACCATTGACTCCCAGGCAATTCTCTGAGCAATATCATACATCAATTCTCGATAGCGAAATATTTGAGATCCAGAGGTTGAACACTTCACCTCCACCTTACGTGGTTGGGAAAGATTGATCCAATATCCTAATCCTGCTTCCAAGTTTTGGGTTAGATTAATCGGAATATAACCAGAAGCGGGATCAAAAGCATAGATAGCTGTTATTGCCTTTGGTTGAGCCTGGATACTGCATGGACAAGATACGCTCCCAATGAGAGACCATCCAGAGGGAATATCTTCGACCTGTGCAATTAGAAATTAGCGGCCAATTTAAACTCGATATCGCCTTCTTCAAACCACTTTTTATGTTCTTTATTTATCTTTAGTGATGCCTAAGGTAGCCAGTGCTACTGAGCCTCCCTCAGACCAACTCATACCATTATGTTTTTGTCTATCTGACACAATAAGGTCATTACTCTTTTCCCCTCGATTACTTGAGTTGCAGAGGCCAAGCTTTTTTCTGATCTCATAGCAGGGAATGTAAGATCTATTCCTTTCTATATAATTTACAAGATGCTCTATGGCATCTTTGTTCTTTATTAAACTTTCATTCAGGCTCTTAAGATATTCTATGGCCTTATCCGTCATTCCATACCACAAAAGGTACCTTAATCTACTCAGGACATCATTACGTATTTGCCGTCCTTTCATGGCTAAGCTAAGCTCTCTCTTGCACTTATCTTCCAGGTGATACCAGTCCAATATAATCCCTGTATTCCCAAACCAGGAGAAGGCATTTACTATAGCGGCCTGGAGTATCTTGTGGCCGTCTACAAAGAATTGTATCCCTTTATTCAATAACTTGTTGCTTAGTAAAAAGGCAATGATTACCCTCAGAGTAAACAGGATGCTGTCACCATTTATCTTATAAGAGCCCTCTTCACTTTGAATATGAGCTACGGTATTATGGACATATCCCTTTTCTTTGGGGTGGTGGGCATCTTCGTTGTCATTCTTTTTTCGTTCTTCTTTTTGATGTTTTACTATGACCTCATCTATGCAGACATTCCTGCTTCTCCATCTACCTGATAGACCCTACCATTTTTGACTACTTCTTCCCCATCTTTTTGCTGCTCAAGGGCTTTTTTTTAGACATCTGGCTTAAATGCTGCGCTATCCCATCCCTTATCGCTGCATGCCCTACCTCTAAAAATGCCTGCTCGCTCTTATCTATGCTTATCGCTGCCTCCTCCGGCATAGTTATCTTAAAATTACCATCTTCTCCTCTTGTTGGCTCTCCCGTTCCTGTACATCCCTCGCTTATCTCTCTCACTTTTATCTCTACGCTGATTTCATAGTTAGCCATGATAGCCTCCTTTATCGTTTGTTAAACTTTCTATCGGCTACCATAGAATCATGAATCAGTTTCTAAATATACTTTCTACTCCTTTGTTATATGAGATTAATTCCTATTGCACAGGTCGAAATGGTTAGGGCATTCTGCTCTGGGAACTACCGAACGATATATTAATAGTGTTGCTGAAGCTTTAAAAATCGTTCAAAAACCTGCCAAGGTAGTTCAATTTAAAAAAGGGAAAAAAGAGGATTCAAATCTATGAGTGGATTTTCCCAGCGTAAGTCCAGCGTAAGCCAAAAATGGGGGTAAAATGAGCATAACACATTGAAAAATAAAGGAATAACATCAAAATAACTGAAATAACTATCTTTTCAGCCATATTTTCAGTCTTTCCGTCAGACAGACCCGGAGCCGCGGCTGCATCCGCACTTATACAGCAATAAGCTGACTCTGGCTCCGGGTATGGCAGCAGTTACCGGTGTTTCAAAGGCTAAAGGTGCTTTACAGATATTTTGCATAATATTCCACCACCAGGTTCTCATCCACGTCCGCCGGGATCTCATCCCTCTGGGGAATTGAGATCAGTTTCCCCTGAAAAGCAGCCCTGTCCACCTCCAAATACGGGATTTTCGGCCGGGATGCACTCCTTTCCAGGCCCTCCTGGACAGTAGCGGTTTCCCTGCTTCCTTCTCTCACGGCGATAGTATCCCCTGGCCTGACCGAATATGAGGGGATGCTTGCTTTCCGGCCGTTTACCGTAATGTGGCCGTGCCCCACCAACTGCCGGGCGGCAAGTCTGGTCGGGGCAAATCCCATTCGATAAACGAGATTGTCCAGACGCCGCTCAAGAAGCCGCAGGAGATTCTCACCGGCAACCCCTGGCTGACGCATGGCTTTTTCCAGATACCCTCGAAACTGCTTTTCCGAAAGCCAATAAGAAAACCTCAACTTCTGCTTCTCGGTGAGCCGTTTCTTGTAATCGGTCATCCTGGTTTGACCGGCAGGATGCATTCCGGGCCTTCCACTGCGTTTGAGCAGGGCACAATTGGCTGATCCGCAGACAGAATAACCCAGGCTTCGGCATATCCTGCATTTTGGACCTATGTAACGTCCCATTTGCTTAATACCTCCTTTACTACCGGGCTTATTTTATGGCTTGTGCTTACTTTCCTGTCATATTTATTCTAGCCCTAATTCTTTGTTTTTTCAATAATTTTTTCAGGCAAACCGGGGACTTGTCCGGATTGCGGGGGGGAGTTACTGGCCGCTGACCCCTGGCCTATGATTATGATAAAGACAGGATAACCGCCTGAATGAACATCCGGTGGGTGAGAAAGAAAAGCCTGCGGATCTGGAAACCGATCTTTAAGCCTATGGTACCGGAAGAGAGAGGATATCGACCAATCAACCGGTGCATCAGACCGCAAGCCCCTGAGCTTACGGCGATAAAAAAACCGGCTGCCCGCCAGGATGTTTTAGAAAGGTTTATGAACCTGTTTTCCTTTTTGATGGCTATGACTTTCCCAAGAATTTGGTCGGAGTATATAACTTTATCAAAAGTCCTGCTTCCATCTCCCTTGGTAAGAAAGAAAACCGGCTTCCCTTTTCTCTTCCGGATAAGTACTACCCGGTGAACCACGATACCGGAACATTGCGGATCGGTGATAACCACTAGATCGCCAATACAAATACGGTCAGTGTTAATTTGGGGAGATGCAACGACTTTATATCCGGGAAAGAGTAAAGGACACATACTGTAACCGCTTACCGAGAAGCAGAGATTTTGACCGGGCGGTATCAAGCCAGCCTTGATAATATGAATTGCTCTTTCTTTCAGTACGTTCACCATGACCGATCTTGCACCTGTCAAGGTTGAGGAGAAAAGGTATGATTCCCTGCCTGCCGCTCAGATCAATCTGAGCGGCAGGCAGGGCAGGGGAAAGGATGATTTTCAGAAGCTATTCCACAAATTACATCCATAAATACCATTCGGGAATCGAGTACCATAAGGAGAAATAGCAGGGAGGATAGTGGATAAGGTTTAGCCATAGCAGGTATTGTGGGTATTCCAAGGAGCCGGAATCTCCGGGGCAGCGTTCGCCCGGCATATTTGACGGCGTGGCCGGAGAGACGGGGCCATAGAAAGTACTCATGCCTCTGCCATCCACCTCTTCAAGTTGATAATAATACCTGTTCGAGGGGGATGCTGTATCATCGATGTAGGAATACTCGGCATTCATCGTAGGCCCGCCGTAAGCCCCAATAGGGGCAGGATTGATTCTGGTGTATTCTCCGCTTTCTTCCTGAGCACGCCAGAGATTGAACCCTGCGGTATCGATTTCACTGAGCGTGGTCCAGGTGATAATAACGTTTTTCTCCTGTACATCGGCTGAAAATCGACCCAGGCTGACAAGCGTATTTATCTTGTATTCATAAGCCCCTATATCAGGTAAGGCACTACCGTCACTATCTCCATCCTGGGGTCTTACGATACCATCTTTGTCATCATCGGGTGCCCCCAAAGTCGTACCGGCATCGATACACGGAGAGCCATCCTGGAGATGGAAATCCCCTGATACCGGATCAACGAAGAGGGGATCGGCATCGAGCATGCCATACGAGCCACCCTTGATAACTGAGTAAGTGACTGTCATGGTAGAGCCGATACCGTCTATTTCCCCATTGTTATTGTTATAAATAATGCAGTTAGTGACAGTCGCGGAGTCACAGTAAATTCCTCCGCCATTGTGGGGTGCGCTGGCCGAATTTCCATACAGTGTGCAATTGATAACTTTGGTCTGGGTACTCTGGAGGGCATAAATTCCGCCTCCGTTCCCATGAGCTGTATTTTCGTTAATGACGCAATTGATTATCTGCGGTCTGGAAGAAGATCTGCTGGAGATTCCTCCACCATGTCTAGCTTCATTCGCAAAAAAAGTGCACCGGCTGATAAGCGGTGAAGCATTGCTGAAGCAATCGATTCCTCCCCCGTAGCCGTTGAGCGCCTTGTTCATGCTGATTATGCAGTTATCAATAGTCGGTGAACAGTTTCTACCACAGCATATCCCTCCTCCACCGCTGGTTGCCCCGCAGATATTTCCGGTAATAATACAGTTGGCAATTGTTGGTGAAGCAGGACCCGCACCTTGACCCGATGCTTTATTCATGCAGACAATTCCACCTCCACCGCTGTATTGGTTAAAACCGTTTGTCACCGTAATCCCTTTCAGTGCAGCGCCATTTCCCCCTCCCCAGAAAGTGACTGCCGGACTTGTACCTCCTGCATCAATTATCGTGGTTTTTACTGTTTCCAGATCATCCGGGTTTGTACTTCTTACGGTAATGGCCTTGGAGACAAAATTGATATATTCCCTATACGTTCCCGGAGCGACAATGATTTCGTCTCCATCGTCAGCCGCGTTAATGGCTGACTGAATCTTGGTATAATCACCAGGTACATGGATTTCTTCTGCAACTGCCCGTGGTACCTGGAGCAATACTATTACCGCTGCAATCATCAATCCCAAAATCCAATTTAAAGCTAGTTTCAGAAATCTTTCCATCTCGCTTTCCTCCTTTGGCCGTCAGGTTACAGTATATATTTCTCTCCTCATGATTAAGGCTGTTTCATGGCCGGTTCCCCCCACCCCAAAATGCTTAGCCGCTAACGACTCTAACCTGCCTCTCCGTGCTTACTTCATCCTCATCTTGCTTCACGATCATACCCTGAGCTGCGAAATCATCGATTATCCTTTGAATATCCTGCTCAACCCTGGCTCCCTCTCTCTCTCCCGGAGAAAGGGAATACATTTCAGCAATAGCTACTGCCATATCTCTGATAGAATGCTGGCCATCGCACATCTGCCAGACTTGAAGAGCTGCCTTATTAAGAATATGGACATGCTTCGTATCGGGATTGTATAAAATGGCTTCCCCATCGAGATCCCGAGCCTCGATCGAATCCTTCCTGCAGGGTGTCACGCCGTCTATCCCACAAGCCCCTTTATTTGGGTTACTCATCCTGTTCACTCCTTTTCATGGCTCACCACTATCCTCTTTTTCTCTCCTCCAGTTCCTTTCTCCAGGCTCCTGTCTAGTCAATCCTTCCTGTTCCGATCCTCCATCCGCCAGTCCAAGTATCAAATCAGCCATTTTCTCAAGCTCCCCCGCAGTGATGCGGTAGCAGTCCACACCTTTCAGGGTCCGGCTCAGTTCAAGCAGTATTGAGGGCACACCACCCTGAGCCTCACCCAGGAGAGATGATGTCCATCCGCCCCGGAAGCTTCGTAAAAGCTCTCTTATGGCTATTGACTTTGGAATTTTCTCAAGATGCGGCTCCTGGGAATAATCAACTGCTCCCTGTTCGCTTTGGGCTATGTGAACTAATGCCACCCGATGCTTACGGCAAAGATCTTCTATCCGGGGCAGGAGAAAGTGTCCCCGCCTTCCGATAAGCCTTACCGTGGGAACGGGATTTTCCCGGTATTTCTCACATTCCTCCACGCCGGGGAGAGCTCTCAGATCATTGATCATCCCATCTTCAAATCGGTCGGTACTGATATAGAGAGATTTTTTATTCTCTCCCGGTAAATCACCTGGACGAGCGCTCACCTCACCTGACAGTGCCCCCGCTTTCAATGAAGGCCCCTTCGAGGGCGAAGATAAACAGATCAGGAATTTCAACGGGCAAGGACTGCTCACCCTGGCTTCAGGGATATCGATCAGATTCACCAGCATTTTTCTTCCACCAGGAATTGCCGAAAAAGAGTCAATGGTAACTTTACGAAAATCTTTGAACAGCTCCAATGCACTTTGCCGCAAACCAAGAGCCCTGGGGAAGGGATATATCAGCCAGTCCTTCCGGCTGATGCAGGCTATGTCATCGGTGAAAAAATGAAATCCCCGTTTGATAAGCTTCATAGTCAGGGTACTTTTGCCCTGGCAGGCAGCACCCAGGACCATGATACCCTGTTCCTTCCAGGATACAGCAGCGGCATGGAAGATAACGTGTGACCGCACTCTGGCAATGATTGAGTTGGTAATGACTGAATAGACATAAGCAGGCAACAGGTGAGATTGCGGACAGGGATAAATCCTCTCATCTGCGTAGATAAAAGGATTTTCCGAAATTTCTGGCTCGTTAATCACGTAATAGATGCCCTGTCCATTGTTTCTTTCACCAGGAGCCTGCAAAGATACATCAGGATACATCTTCCGGAAGTAGATCAACGATTCAGGCTGGTTCGTGCTTATAGTAAACGCAGTGTCAAAAAATCGGAAGGTGTACCTGACATGTGCTGCAGACGCTGCCGATGCTAAGCCGGTAAAGTCAACCACTGCTGCTTCCCTCATCTTCCCCGCCGACTCCATTCGAAAATACCTTGGCCTTTTGGGCTGCCCTGCTGAAAATAGCTTGCGGATAAAACCTGTTCCTCAATTCACACAGATCGTCAACCGCTTGAAAAGTTCCCTTGAGCCGATAAACATTCCCAGAGCACCCGCCCTGACAAAAATTTTTCCACAGGCACTGCCGGCATTGAGGAATGGTACTTTTGCGGTTTAAGCACATCTCCCGCGTTCTTACCATGATCGGCGACTCGATGGCCTGACATAAATCCACTTCCAAAACATTGCCGAGCCTGAACGGCGGTTCCATGAGCAATGGGCAGGGATAGATATCGCCTTGAGCATCGATAATCAGCATTTGCCCTATCTGGCACCATGAGGTCTGGCCAGGCGGATGATGGAGTACAAAGCCCTGAAATCCTGGATTGATACGCAATTCTGGAAATTCGACAACTGCATCTTGATACAGGTAGCTGTAGAATTGAGCATAATCCTGACTGGATGGGGCCAGTTCATCCCAATATAAGCTGGCCGTGCCCATATTCTGGAGAGGAATAAACTTTACCTCGGAGATACCTTTCTCTTGAGCCAGTTTCAGCAGAGACGGAATATGGTCGAGATTATTTTTGCTGACTGTAGCGCACAAGCTGACTTTTTCTTGAGCCCCCAGTTTGCCCAAAAGATCAACAGCCATCATGGTCCTGGCAAAAGCACCCTTTCCCCGGATATGGTCATGAATGCTCTCGCTGGGGCCATCCAGGCTGATCTGTATCTTCAGATCGAGATCATCGATAAGCCTGGCTTCCCACTCGGTAATCAGCGTTGCATTGGTAGCCAAAACTGTTTTGATCCTCCGAGCGGCATAAGACAGAATTGCAGGCAGGTCTTCCCGCAGAATCGGTTCCCCTCCGGTTATATTCAAAGATCCCGCTCTTGCCTCTTTGGCTTCATCGATAATTCTGAATATCTGCTCCGTGGTGAGATAGTCCTTTCTTTTTGACCCGTCAGTTACTCCGCAATGCCGGCACCGCAAATTACAATTTTCTGTAATATGCAGGTCCACCTTTTTGAGAGGAAAATCTCTCTCCCCGGATATTCCTGCAGGCTGGTCCATATCAGAGAGAGCAAGAAATCCGCTCTGAACAAGTCGGCTAATAAAACATTGAACATCCGAAAGCACTTGCTGAAAGGGTAATCCATATCTCTGACATAAGATATGGGAAATTTGCCCTACACTATGACGGTTATCGCACAGCGAAAAGGTCGTAAACCCGACCTCATTGACCACCATCCAGGCAGGTCTGTCTCCCTGCACCAGGATATACTGCCGCCTGTTATCAGTTGAAATACCGACCGCCCTTCTCTGAGGCTTAAGCTCTATCACCTTCTATCACCATTGATATCTGGATGCAGCTCGAAATTCAAAAAGCGTAACTACTCAGGCACAAAGGGGCAAAGGTACAGAGGCACAAAGTTACCTTTGCCTCTGTGCTGCTCAACTTCCCGATTACATTGTTGATTATTCATTGTGTCTTCTTTTCCCCTTTGTGCCTTTGTCTCTCTGTGCCTTTGTGCCTGAGATGATAGGAGTATTTAGCAGATTACACTACCCGCGAAACCACTACAGGCCTGAACTGACATTCCCTCCATCTCTTCAAGTAATTCCTGTTCAGAATAAGTAATCATAGTCGGGGGTTCATAAGTGGACAGAGATTGGTCGTTATTGTCGAAGTGCTTTTTTTTCTCCTCTGTTTTCATAAAACTATCCTCCTTTGAGCTGTTACTACCATCCTGGTTAGTAAAAAAAGAAAAAATTACTATGGCTCTTCTTTTAAGCAAGCAAGTAATATACCAGATTTTATGTCAGTTACTGAATAAAACCGCTTTTCTCCGGCAATAATCGTTAGCAGCTTGTATTTTTAGAGAATTAATCTCGATTTGGTATTTACCCGAAGTCTGAATTATACATTTCACTTTTACAATATCAAATTATTTCTAATTTAGAATTTAAGTATATTATAAAAATAATAATAATCCCCTATGAAACAACTTGCACATGAGATGAAAAGTTTTGCCTAGTTGATTAGTTCTCGGAGCATTCTTCCGGTCGGTGCACCCTATCGGGTAGAGTCATTGATTTTCTCTGCCCATGGCCCTGGCCGCCAGTTACTCCTGGCCTCTCCCATCCCAATGCTGTACCCCTGGCTGCTCTCGATCTGATAGTCATCTCCGGCAGTCCGGGTAAAAAAAGAGTAGCATCCCTGCCACTTCCCATTCCTTTTATTGTATCCTGTCACACTGAAAGCATAACCTGCCCCGATCTCTTGGAGAAGATCATAAGAGGTGTAATTGCTCAGAGGAGCGGGGAAATTCAGCAGGTTGTAGCCTGCACGTAAGGTATATTGAGGGTAGAAAGCTGTGCAGGGAAGAGATACTGCCCGATCACTGTCGCCCCCGGCATAGAGAAGATAACCCTGTTCGGGAAGAATTTCAAAATTTGCCCCGGTGAAAGATTCACCATCCCATACTCCTGTCTGCCACTCTCCCTTGGCGGGATTATATCCACAAGTCTTCCTGATCGTAACACTCTGTCTGCTCAGATATTCCAGAAAATCTCCCGCCCTCCAGGGAAGAGTCAGCCCACCAGGCAGACCTAAGAGGTTACTGCCCGGCTTGATGGTGATTTGTGCACCCCTGCTGACCCCATATTTCCCCTGCAGTCTGGTAGCAGGATCCCCAAAGAGAAGAAAATTTTGTGCCATATCCCCTGAAATTCGATGCCGTGCATAGGCATTTATCCGGGCCGCTGTCGTACAGACCCCCAGGATATTGTTCCCCTGTTGAAATATCTGGTCAAATAATTCCCCGGCCAAATTTTTTTGCTCGGTAGGATAGCTCACACTAACGGGAGCCCAGCAGGCAAGAGCGCCTTTGTTTTCAGCCCGCAGCAGCTCTTCAGCCAGACAGCAATCCAGTTTGGGATGAGGGAAAAAGCCGTTGAGGCAGGTCAGGAGGATAAAGAAGCCTGGCTGGCCGATATTTTCCAGCTTCTGGACATCGCCTGATTGGAATAACGCCGATCCCCATTTATCGACGTTGCCATGACCACAATAGACCGTGATCAATTGTCCTCCGGAGATTTTTCTCCTTACCTCCTCGGCAGCCGCTTCATTGGTGGCATAGCTGGCTGCATAGACCTTCTGGATGTCGAGGCTCCAGGGTATAAAGTCCTGGGCAAGACCATCGGCCATGCTTTTAAATTCCGGATTCTCCTTGTCAGCCACGAAAAGAGCCTTCCGGTGCCAGGGCTGATCTCCCTGCTGTTCATAAGAGATAATTTTTTCGACAACTGACTGGACCTCCACCGGAGTCCGAACCGGGATTCTGCCCAGAAACATATCCGGCAGGATATCATCTCCATCGACACAAACAAACCAGTTATCATTCGGAGTCTCGCCAAGATCGGCGGTAAAATACACGTGGGTGGGAATATAATTTCCTCTGCCGGTCTCATAGTTGTCCAGATAATCCATGTTCGCATCGCCGACCAGGAGGACATACAAAGGGGCCGGAGGAGTCCAGTTCTGGTAGCTATACCGCACAAAATCCTGAACAGCCCGCGGATCAAAGATCCCGGAGGAAAACTCATCATAAATGTCGTGAATATCCACGATCTTGACCCGCAATCCTTGAGCTTTCCGGTAGTCAGCCAGGGGCAGAATGCTGTCCCGGAAATCAGGATGAGTGATGATCAGGTAATCTGCACCGTTATCACTGGACCGCAGATCGTCCTCTTCCCCCGGCCTGGCAGCAGGTGATTCAAGAGAAAGCGGCACTTTTTCAGCCTGAGTACTCAGAGCGGCGTAGCGCCTGCTGCCGCTGAATTCATCGCTGAATTTTATCCGGTAAGTTGAACCTCCTTCGGTTTCAATCGAAGCAGGGCGTATTTTCAGAACATTTTCAGGGTCGGTAACATTAAAGACAGAAATTTCCTTTTCCATAAACCCTTGAACATCAAAATTACACCTTCCAGCCCCCTGACCCCCCTGAGCCGTGAACAGCAACTGGTGGTTGTGGGCTATAAAGGGTCGTGGATAATCCAATTCGATCCAATTGACCAGGATGGTATCGATTGCAGCTCCGGTATCACCCGGGGCTTTGATGGTCAGGGTGTTGCTCCCCTCCTGTAAAAGGGTGCTGGAAACAGTGATTCGCCTTCGAAATTCAGTCTGTCCATCCCAGGAAAAATCATCGATCACCGACCCGTTCAGGGTTATGATCACATGGTGATCCGGTTTGGTGGCCGCGATATCCGTTTTCCCCTGAAAGAGCAGTCCTAAAGTGGCCCTTTCTCCATCAGCAGAGGAAAGCCGGGGCAGAGAGAATAAAAAATCCTCTGCTGCCGGTGCTGTGATCTGCTTCCAGAACCAGCGGTCTTTTTCCAGGGGCCCGGGAAGTATCTGCCAGTAAACATGATTTTCTTCCCGGTGGAGATGATCGATAAAATGATCCGCCGCTGGTTCCGAAGGCGGGGAATTTTCATCCTGCTCCTTAATTCGTATTCCCGCTCCTGCCTCTTTCTGCTCCAGCCAATAAATGTTTTTCCGGGTAAATGGTGAATTCATGGCTGCAGCCCAGAAAGTTATCCGGTCACCCGGGTCAAACAGGCCATCCTCAATTCCGGATATACTGACCGGAACCTCCCGTCCCTGACAGTACATGGCCAGTTTTTGCGGGATTACCAGATTCAGGTCCCAGCCTGCGCGCTGTAAATCCGCTCCTGAAACACGATAGAGCCCTTCCTGTTCAAGAGAGATTTTCAGGGGAGAAAGCCGTGAATCGGAAATCCTCTTCCGGCTCCTTTCCTTCCGCTCCGCCAGAGGCGGAATAATGAATACATCAGGATACTCCCTGACCAGCGGATAATTGATCAGGGTATTTTCCATCACCTGCTCAAATCCACAGAAATGCCGGTTTTCAGGTATCCATCCCTGAGATTGGCTGATTTCCCGGCTTCTGATCTGAGGAGCATCCTTGAAGGTAATCTTCAGTTTGACCCGCCGGTAAAGGCGCACCTTTCGTAAGGCTGGGTTGTATTGAACAGGGGCGATGGACAGGCGGGCAATTTTCCGATGTCTGAGGTATCCGGCAGGATCAACAAGGAAGGGTTTCTCCGGAATCCATTGATTTTGGGCATAACAGGCCCGATCGATAGTAAATTCTCCGCGAATGAAGGAGGTCGCATTCCCGGTAACCATAACCCTCCTCGGAGCGGGATGGATCAGCAGAGACTCTAAAATATCCACTTCCTGTTCCAGTACTTCCAGGATCAATTCAGCCGACGCAGGTATGGCCATCAGAAAGCCCTGGACCGGCAGTTGAGGTTTTCCCTCATCCTGGGTCAGGCCAGTTCCGGACATGGTCAGGAACTGATATACGATCCCGCTTTCCTCCTGCTCCTCAATGCGAAGCTGCGGGGAAGAAAATTCCATAACCATTCCCCCTGTCCCTGCCTCAAGTACTTTCAATCCTCCGGACTGAGAGGCATTGGCGCAGGGAGAGCAGGAGCAGGAAAAGAGAAGAAAACAGAATGAAAAAAACAGAGCTGTATAGGTTTTTGTTTTCTTATAGCATTTCATGCCAATATTTTCTTGCGGGTACAACTCTGAGCTGAAACAGCCCGGTAATAACCGGGGGCACATCCACAGAATGTGCCCCCTCACATCTCTCAAAGCGAATTTACCATACCATCAATTCCATAACTTATGGGTATGCCTTACCAGCGAAGATTAAGGCCAGCCGACTCCAGCAAGTGGAACGATAACTGCTGCTTCATCGGGATCATTGGAGAAGATAGCCATAGAATAGGTGAAGGTGCCTCCTTCTTCGGGGCTAAAGCTGAGCGTGATCGTGATGGATCCACCCGGGGCCAGCTCGTAAGGAGGAAGACCTCCCTCGATGGAGAATGGAGCGTCGATATCAATATAGTCTATTCTGAGGCTGGCATTTCCCTTGTTCTGGATGGTCAACTCTTTCTCGTAAGAACCGCCGACAGCGACTTCTCCGAAATCAATCAGGGCTCCCGGCAGATCGATGTCAGGTGCAAGCATGCCCCAGCCATAGACGGAGATGCTGCACATGCCACCGGTACTCTTCACGGTCAGACTGGCATAATCTGATCCCTCGTTGATGGGAGTATACCTTACCATAATTTTTCCATATTGCCCGGCAGGAATGTTGAGACCACCGGAAGGCAGCTTGGTGGCCAGCTTGTATTCCGCGGTTCCATTGAGAGCAACCGAACTGACGTTCAGAGGAATATTTCCCTTATTATACAGGTACACAGGCTGATCCTTGCTCTTTCCTTTCAGTACGCAGCCAAAGTCAAGATAATCAGGTTCCACACTGAGTTGAGGATAGGCAGCGTCTGAGGCCACAAGCTCGAGTGAGTAGTTGTTCCTCAGGGAAGAGGTATTAAAGCTGAACTGGCTGGCGTTCTCTCCGTCTTTCTGTGCACCTATGGTGGCGGAGCTTCCAAAATCATAGGGTGTAGGCTGAGAAGCGCCAAGCACCACGTCTTTATACCGGTATTCGATTTCGGGTCTATCTTCATGGAATACCATCTGGAAAGTAACCCCATCGGTACCCGGAAGCGGGTTGTAATTCTCATCGAGCAGGTTGTAATGGGGCATGTCGTTCCACTGAATGATTAACTCCTGGTTCGGGGCAGAACCGTTTATCTGCCAGTAAACGTCCTGACCCGTGCCTGCCTCCGGTCGTGGACAGAGATCATCCCAGAACGGGACCATGAGATTACCATAATATACATTTGGAATCGGCATGTTGTCCCAGTCTATCCAGGTATCGATACTCACACCACCATTATCGAACACAAAGAGGTAGTCGGTTGGCTCTCCATAGATCGTGAGAGGGAAGGGAAGAGGGTATATCAATTGATAACCATCATCCACCAGATTCAGTGGAGCTCCTGTAGCCGAAATATCGGTGAACTCATGGGGAATCTCGCCGATCGTATACCGGGGCGGCAGAAGGGAAACAGAAACGTTAATCGTTTGGCTCAGGCTGCCGCTCTTGAAGATCAGCGCGAAGTCACCTATCCGTGGAGGTGTCCATCGGGCTGAGAAGACCCCATCCTGGGCGACCTTATCGGGGAAAATACCGTTATCCAGAAGATTAACGGTAGTACTGTTGATCTTGCAGGTTACCGGCCCTACTGGATTAGCTCCCAGGATATCATGTACTTCAAGGTCAATTGGACTATAGAGAGCCCCTCTCATCCCGTTAGCCGGGCTCAGGATCGCAAAGAGCCGCGCATCAGCGGGAGAGGTCAATGCTCTTTCTGCATCGATTCTTTTGCCGGTAACGGAATGACCATCAAGTGTCGGGATGGAATCGCCGGTTGACAAAATGAGATTTCTGATGGCCTTCCAGCTCCTGGTCTGATTCTGTGCCTTGAGAAGGGCTGCCAAACCGGAGACATGAGGCGCTGCCATAGACGTCCCCGACCATAAGTCATAGGGATATTCCTCAGTTGACCAGCAATACGGAAGCAGATATGAGCAGGTGCTCAGGATACTGTCACCCGGAGCTCCGACATCGACCGTTCTTTTGCCGGAATTTGAGTACCAGGTGAGCTCATCATTGTGGTCCGTAGCGGCAACCGAAATAATGTTCATAAGGTCATAGCTTGCAGGATAGGCAGGATCCGAGTCATTATCCAATCCCTCGTTACCCGCTGCTGCAATGAACAGGATCCCTTCACTCTGGAGGGCCTTGATAGCATCATACAAGGCTCTCGAATAACCGCCCCCACCCCAGGAGTTATTGGCGGCAATGATGTTCACCCCGGCGCGTTTGCGGGCAACGATATACTCGAGACAAAGGATGGCATCATCCATCCAGCCATAACCCTCACTGTTCAGGAACTTGGTGGCCATGATGGATACATTCCAGTTGACACCACTGATACCCTGCGAATTATTGCCGCAGGCACCGATGATGCCTGCCACATGAGTACCATGCCCCATATCGTCCATTGGGTCTCCGGCGTATAACGCCCCGCCTATATAATAATCAACCACATTTATCCCATGAATATCGTCAATATATCCGTTGTTATCATCGTCAAGACCGTTACCGGGGATTTCACTCTGATTGACCCACATATTTCCGGCAAGATCCGGATGATTGTAATCAACGCCCGTATCAACCGTCGCCACTACCACGGCGTGGGAACCTGTCTTGCGGTCCCATGCCCCTGGTGCATTAATGTCTGCATCCGGTGTCCCGCCAGTCTGTCCAACATTATCGAGTGCCCACTGATAGCCGAAATATTCATCATCAGGTATGGTCAGCGCAGAGAGTTTATAGTTCGGCTCTGCCCATTCTACATCCGAGCTCGCAGCTAAGGTGCCTAATGATTGTGTAAACCTGACACCATCAACCTTGAGCACATAGAAGTTAGGGATGATGACGGATCTTTGATTCTTTACTGAACTCGATGTATATAAGACCTGTGCACCAATACTTTTCGTTATTGAATTAATACGGATCACATTTGCACTTGGTTTGAACCTGACCAGTATTTCCCCTTCCTTGACCTCATGCCCCTGGAATGTCGCCTTCTTTGAATAGGCTAAATCCGCCGTCAGGGAAATCATCAGGGTAAATACCAATACGCATAATAGACCGTGAGTCATTGACTTTCTCATCTATGAGACCCTCCATATCCTGTTTAAGTGAAGTAACAATCGTTTACTCATTGAATTCTCATTTTGAATTCTCATTGGCCTTGAAATTACCCTGAACTCTTACTCTCTCCAGTGAGCAGTATATGGAGTGCCCACCCCCCTGAGTTCAAGCCCGGCCCAAAAACCTTTTAGTAACCTTGTTTCAACTTTCCTGCGCACCAGAATATTGTCAAGGACCCCTGTTCGAGCGTATATTCATAACTCTTCCTCCTTATGCCTAAGCCAGTTTTAAGGCTAATGTTCCTCTTTTTGCCCCGAACAAGGTGGGCATACATTTGCCGTCCGGCTTTCAGTAGAAGTATGAGCATGCAAACTAAACAAAATGGATGCGGGATGAGATGGGCACTTTCCTGGAGACAGTGCCGTACTATATACAACTTATCTCGTAAACAGATATTTGCAGGGCGAGGGTTGAGTTAGCCTTCTTGTTAGTGTAAGCAAATAATATACCAATTTTTAATCTATCTAATATAATATTAATTTTTTATGTAGAGTAAAAAACGCTAAAAGTATGTATTATAGGCAATTAATGTTAATTTACGCATTTCAGAGACCTTCACGGGTCTATCCTGGTAGTTTATAATTTATTACTTATTGAGGTACTATAAGTTTAATATGTTAAAACTGGTTAGTTTTACTGTATGAAAATATTTTCATATAATATGCAACATCATTCATGCTATATTCTCATCTATTTTTTATATCTTATTAACGGACACTTTTTAGTCTTTCTTTTCAGGAATGGGCATAATTGTATATCCCCCCGATAAAAAAAACTTGACATTTGATGTAAATTAGATTACTTCTAAGGCCCGATAATAATCGTTTTATATACACATCTCATCTTTGCTTTACTCAGTTATCAACTACGATTTAAGTATCACCTTATGAATCACGTATCGCCTTTGTCACCCGGTTACAAAATGGTCAGGCAAACAGAGACAATTTTGTAACTGAGATTTCTCCGTCTCCAGGGTCGTTGAAGCCACTGAAAATATCCGGGGGAAATGTGATCCGGTCATACCATAGGAAATTGAATAACTTTGGCGGGCGAAGCGAAAAAGTTTATTCCATCCGGCGGTGCGGGTATGATTTATGCCCTTAGAGAAAATACCAAAGGGAAAGAATACCGTCCATCCATATCCCTGGAGGGGTTCCACAGCAGGGTTGAGAAAGGTAGCCTGTGCTGCAAAAGAGTCTGGCTAAATGCATTAGATTTACTTAAATTATACCCAGGAAGGGGGGAGTAATCCGGAAAGATATGATTTCTCAAGGGGCTGAAAGTACTCTGATAATATTCGACACACCTAAAAATACTATAGGAGAATTGCCATGAGACTTCAAAGCTTATTCGGACAGAGGATCAGTTGTGCATTAGTTACAATTTTCATTCTCGCTATCTGCAGTACCTATGCCCAGGCAAAAGATAATCAGCCCTCTCCCCTGTTTAAGGAATCGCTGAAGGAAACGCTCAAAGAGTTTAACGATGGTACAGCAAAAATCAATGCCGGTAACGGGCTGCGGGAGGGTAACTATGAAACAAAACCAATAGAGATCAACACAAGCTTGGAGATCAACGCAACATTGCCCAGGAGAGAAGTAAAAGTGGAGGTTGACAAAAACCCGCTTGGCAGAAAAACAAAGGTGGAAGTTGATAACCCCTCACGCAACAGAGAAGTAAAGATAGAAGTTGACAAAAACCCGCTTGGCAGAGAAGTAAAAGTGGAGATTGAAAAAGCTGGCTGCGATAAGGGTGAGCGTTTCCCTGGCCGGGGTGCCTTTCCTGTCCTCTTTCCCACGCTGGCTGGACGTACCTGTCAAGGTGTGCGGTGTTATGGATTTCCAACTCTGGCCGGAAATACCTGCAGTACTACCTGCGGTGTTCGCTCTACATGCAGCAATGGCCGGTTCTGCCGGATTTACCCGTCACCCTGTGCTGAGGCGGACAGCACTGACCGATTGGCCAAGGGGGGCGAAAAGTCGTTGATCTTCAATATCTTTTAACCTCTCCTGTCAAGAAGCCCTCACGTGCCCCGGCATGTTATCCGGAAGGCACGTGAGGTTTATCTGGAGATGAAAGGCGCAGACTCTTTCGGTGGCTAATCACCTTCCTGAATCCTACTATGATGAGCCGTGCAGGCCGCGTCAGACATTTGGTACCATAGCCGTATTTCTGGCTCTCCTCGATATTAATCTGGGCAATATGCTCTATTTTGGACATCCTGCTGCCAGGATTGCTTCCTGTTTCCTCGGGGTGATTTTACTTGCCTCGCTTGTTCAGACAAACTGGCAGGTCTGGAAAAGGAACCTGTGGACCGCTTCCATTCTGACTGCAGCAGGCTTTGCCTGGGTAGTGCTTTCCCTTGATTCAAAAGAGGCAGGGTTTATCGGGCTGGTCTGTGCTCTCGGATGTTTGACAATCCCTGGCCCTGGCAAAGATATCGAAGGCCATATCCCGGTGTTCATGACCGCCACCGGCCTGGTAGCTTTATTCGATTATGGATACAGCCATACCTCCCTGATCTGGTATGGAGTGAAGCAGGCAAACCACCTTATGATGCGCCTGATCGAGATCGTGACCGGCCAGCCCATGCCCTTTGGGCATCATGCTTCCGGTTTTTTTCTTCTGGTCCCCTTTGTCGGTTATCTCGCCGCTCTCATCCTGCACGCTCACCGGCCAGGGAAAAGCAAGCCCGCAGGTAAGCTGATTATCGCCGGTATCTTTACCCTGTTCATCATCCTGGTCTGCCAGGCACTCTATCTTATAGGCCACCAGACTATCTTGTCCCGCATCCAGTTCAGAGCGTACCAGACTTTGTTCCGGCTTACCCCTTTTGAGACTCACTGGCTTGCTTTTCTGATATTCCTGGTTCCTTTCTCCCTGTACCGGCGAAGGCTCACGGTCTTGTCGGCATTGACCGGATCGGCGACCCCACAGGATAAGCGCAAAAAAAGTCTGAGGTTTTCGGTGAAGTGGCTGACCGCCCTGGTTTTCATCCTCCTGGTGTCACTGCCTCTGGGGAATAGATGGAGAATTTTCCATCCTTTGCCTTCCCGGGGGAAAACGGTCCTGATCTACGATAATTTAGACTGGTCTGTTCCTGAGTTTGGCAACTATGGCCATCGCAGCGGGGGAATGTTCGGTAATTTGCCGGATTTCCTGACCTCTCTCGGCTACTCGGTCCGGCTGAGCAGAGAGCTTGGTGAGGCCGGGCTTTCGGACGTTGACCTTCTGGTTATCATCAACCTCATGGAACGGCTTGATCAACCGGCCAGGGAGGCGGTCCATCGCTATGTTGCGGCAGGAGGAAGCCTGCTGGTCATGGGTGATCATACCGGCTTTGGCTTTATCCGGGAGCCCTTCAATGACCTTTTACAACCGGCGGCCATTTCCTTCCGGTTTGACAGTGCCCGATCCCTCATTCCATCCTGGCAGAATTGCATGGAAATACGGCCCCATCGCATAACCGAACATCTGGCCAGAGAAAGCGATGTCCAGATCTGGACCGGTGCCTCATTGGAAACCCGCTACCCTGCAAGGCCGGTTCTGATCGGAGTCAGGGCTTTTTCCGATGCCGGCAACAAGGCCAACGGCCAGGATGGTTTCCTGGGCGATCTTCAGTACGGGAAATCGGAATGGCTGGGAGATGTTGTCCTGGCAGCCGAAGCCAGGGTCGGGCAGGGGAAGGTTCTGGTATTCGGCGATACTTCCAGCCTGCAAAATGGAAGCCTGCCCTATTGCCGCCAGTTTATCCAGGATATGTTCTTCTGGCTGATGGAAAAGCCCGGACCAGGACCGGAAATCGGCAGGCACATTCACCGGATACTCTGGTTTTTCTTCCTGCTCCTTCTGGCCCTGCTCTGGTATGAGCACTCGTCCGCAGCCGTGCTCTGGCTGGTCTGCGCTCTATACCTGTTTCAGGCACCTGTCCGTCTGTTTCCCCAACCCGACCACCCTCCCCGCAGCACGGAAAAAGCAAGGATCGCTTACATTGATAACTCCCACGGTGAGTATTTCGATGTAACCGGCTGGCAAAAAAATTCTATCGATGGATTGGCCTACAACCTGATGAGAAACCATTATGCTCCCTTTATCGCCAGTGTGCTTGATCCTGCTCTGGTGAACAATTCAGCGATGTGGGTCTTCATCAGTCCAACCAGAAGATTTTCCCCGAAAGAGGTACGGATCCTGCACCGCTTCATGGCTCAGGGGGGGACGATTGTGTGGTCCGCAGGCTGGATGGTCCGGGAATCGAGCCTTTCTTTCCTCAAAGGGCTTGGATTGTCCTTCATCAATCTTCCCCTGGGACCGGTCAGGGAGAGCTATGGGGAGCATGAGGTCCGGTTTCAGGATGTCTGGCCTGTTCGGATCGACGGGCAGGTCAGGGGACGAACGAGTGTCCTGGTCCAAAAGTACGGCTACCCTCTGGCTGTTTTCCAGCGATATGGCCGGGGAGGGATCCTGCTCATATCGGACAGTCGCTTCTTGCTCAACCAGAACCTTGAAAATATTGATAACTTTTACCATGAAGGTAACATCCTTTTTCTCCGGGATGCACTGAAGAAAATTTCGCGGGGATGGGCAGGGTGATAAATTCCGGGTGGCTGCTCTTATGGTTTCTCTCCTCAGCCTGGCTGTTTCTGATGCCGGTGTTTGGTCCGCCTGCGCCGCTCTGGGGCGCAGGCGCATTAGCCCTTGCCGTTGGCTTTGGTTTTCTTGGCTTTCGGGTAGGCAGGAAAAGCAAGCCCTTTGCACTGTTCTTTTCCCTGGCTGATTCACTTACCCTCTGCGGTCTCATTTTCCTGGCTCAGGCAGCAGCCCTGCCGCTTTTTTATTTCCTGGGAGCGCGATATCACCATGTCCCGCTCCTGCAGCCTCTGGTCTACCCGCTGCTGAAAGCCGCAGGGCTTGGGATCAGCCTGAGTGACGGCGCATTTTTTGTCCAGACCGTGGACAGGGTATCAAAGGTCTCGATCACCCTGGAGCGGCTGGGATTTTTCCCCTTTTTGCTCTACCTTGCCGGCGGCTTGATGCTCCTGTTTGCCACCGGGCAGAGCAGGAGCAGGATGGTAAAATTTTTCCTTCTCCTCGGCGGCTACTGCTCGGCTCGCTTTCTCATTCTCCTTCTCATCAGCATTGACATCGATAGCCAGTGCATCTTCTGGTCCTCTCTGATCACCTCCGTGAGTTTTTTCCCTTTCATCCTCATCCTGGTTGAGCTTTTACCCCTCCCCGCCCGGCTTTCTTCCCTGGCCGTCGTCTATCCGGGTGTTGGAAAAAAACCATTTCGGGCTGGAAGCCCGCTCTTTCTTGGTGCTCTGTTTCTCATTCTGGCTGTCGGTTTCAAGGATCCGGGAGTGAAAAAACCGGGCCTGCTCCTCATTGACGAGGCCCACAGCGAGTGGGAGTGGACGGATGAAAAGTTTGATACCCGCCTTTTCGGCAAGAGGACCGATTACAATTTTTACTGTCTGAGCGAGTACCTGACCTGTTTCTACCCCCAGGTGAAAAAAAACTATCAGCCCCTGACCCGCCAGACCCTGACCGGGGTCGATGTCCTGATTCTCAAGACTCCTACCCAGGAATACTCGGATGAGGAGATTGAAGCGATTGATGATTTTGTGGCCCGGGGGGGCGGGCTTTTCCTTATCGGTGACCATACCAACGTGTTTGGCATGAGTACCTATCTCAATAAGGTTGCCGCCAGGTTTGGCCTGAGATTCCGGTATGATGTCACTTATGACCTTCCCACCTGCCAGCTGTCGCTCTATCAGCCGCCAGCCATTTTGCCCCATCCGGTTGTGCAGCATATTCCTGTCTTTCTGTTCGGCTCATCCTGTACGCTGACAATACCGCTGACCGCTTCATCGGTCATAACCGGCTATGGCCTGCGGAATCACTACCTGGATTATTCCCGGAAAAACTTTTTCCCTGTCCCTGAAGAAGACCCGGATTACGAATTCGGGCTCTTTGTCCAGAGCGCAGCCGTCAGCTACCACCAGGGAAGGGTGCTGGCCTATACTGACAGTACCTGCTTTTCGAATTTTTTCATCTTCATTCCCGGAAAGCCGGAACTGCTTCTGGGATCCGTGGAATGGCTTAACCGGAAAAACCGGTACGGTATAATCAATTTTATACTTCTGCTTGCAGGCGTTGGCTGTTTTCTCTCCCTGGCAATCATCTGGCGGCCCGGTCGGAAAGATTTCCTCGGAAGCTTACTCACCTTCGGCCTCCTGGCCGTGGTTCTGGGAGTTTCGATCAGCCATCTGCTGAACCGGAAAAATTATTCATACCCAAAGCCCAGGAGAAATTTCATCCAGGTAGCCCTGGAATCCGAGCACTCTTCATCTTTTCTGCCGGTCAGGCGTCTGGCTGAAAACCCGGACCACAGTTTTCTCACCTTTTTTGTCTGGATACAGCGCCTGGGATATGTCCCCTGTCTGAAACCCTCCCTGGAGGAGGCGCTCCAATGCGGACACGTGGCAGTGGTAATTGATCCGGTCAAGGACTTTACTCATCAGGAGATATCAGAGCTGAAACAATATCTTCTGCGGGGAGGCTCCCTGCTCGTTTTGGACAGCCCCCGCAATCAGCGGTCTACAGCAAACCGGATGCTGAAAGAATTCGGCCTGACGATCGACCGGCACCATATTGTCAGGGGAAGGATATTCGATCAGGCTGCACTGCCCCTGGGAGAATTTGATCAGGCAGGTCAGATCAAGGGAGGATCCCCCCTTTTGACCGACCGGCAGGGGAATGCGGTTTTCTCCATCAAAAAATATGGCGCTGGACTCATCGCTGTTTTGAGCGCCTCTCACCTTTTTCAGGATGAGTCTTTAGGCTATACCAGTTCGATCCCGGACGAATATCAGCGATGGCTCAGTGGTATTGAATTCTGGATATTCGAGAGTCTGGCCCGAAAAGAATTCAGGCCTTTTTCGCTGAGTGGTCAGTGGTCAGTGATCAGTGGTCAGTGAAGGAATGTTT
Organism: bacterium; assembly: GCA_040755755.1. NCBI lineage: Bacteria > bacterium. Next base: position 23,466 of record JBFLZW010000034.1, read on the forward strand.
TGCAGGTATTTTTGCAATTTTTGCTGTGCGGAGAAAGAAAGATCGGCGAACCGCAATCCTATCTGAAATTGCTTCGATGATTCGACCTGCTGGCACCAGACCACCTGGGCCAGGGCTTCAATCCGGTCATTGGGTATATAAACGGTCAGCTCTATGAGCCGGTGAACGGGAAAAATAATATCTGAAGTGAATAACAGCCCGCCCTGGCTCATATTCAATACTCTCCCCCTGCCAATCCGCTCTTCCTTTACCTGGCCTTCGGGATCAAGCACGTATTCTATAGCCAGATCGACATTTATCCGCTTGTGCATCCTCAATTCCGTATGATAAATGCGCTTTTCAATGAAAAGATCGACCAACTGCGAATCAAAACAGGTGCCCTGATTTTTGATCAGGACTTCCAGGGCTTCGTCGACTGACACGGCTTTGCGGTAAGGCCGGTCGTGAGCGGTTAAGGACTCAAAGACATCGGCGATCGAGATCATTTTCGCCAGCTTATGAATCTGGTTATCCCGCAGGCCGATCGGGTATCCCCTGCCGTCAATCTGCTCGTGATGAGAGCTGGCAATCTGCGGTATCTCCTTAAGGTCATCCGGAAAATCGACAGCGTTCAGAATGTTTCTGGTATAAGCCGCATGGTCTTTGATGCACTGGTACTCTTCAGGCGTCAGCCGGCCCGGTTTTTCCAGGATGGCATCCTTAATGCCGATTTTTCCGACATCGTGGAGAAGAGCGGCGTAATAGGCAACTTTGACCTCCCTTGTGCTTAAACCTAAAGCCTGGGCAAAATTGCGGACATAGATAGCCACTCTCTGAGAATGCCCTGCGGTAAACTCCGACCGGGCATCAATGGTTTCACCAAAAGAGCGCACTACGCTTTCGATAAATTTCTCTCTTTCCATATCTCTTTCAACATCTCGAATGGCTGCGGCTGCCAAAGAGGCAAAAGTCGTCAGCAGAGACTGGTCATAATCATTGAAATCTCTCCCCTGTTTGTTAATGGCTTCGATTACACCGACCAGTTCGGCTCCTCTGGCCAGCATAGGTACGGACAGGATGTTATAGGTGCGATAGCCGGTTTTTTGATCCCAGGAGGAGTCAAAGAAGGGAGAAGCAGCTACATCCCTGATCATCAGAGCTTCTTTGGTGGCTGCTACCTGCCCGACAACGCCCTGACCTACAGGCAGCCGGATTTCCTCGATTTCCAGATCCGGACTCACCCAGCTCCAGAGCTCGTTTTTGTTCCGGTCAAACAGAAAAATTGTACACCGGTCTACCTGCAGCACGTGTTTGGTTTGATCGTGGATTTGCCGTAAGAGGGAATAGAGGTCTTTTTCCTCGATCATGGCCCTGGTGAGGCTGAATATCGTTTCCAGACTATACTTATCGGAATAGGTGATATTTTCCATTGACTGTACCAACGGTAAAATTTTTCTCTTGCTCTTTATATCGTCAGGATTGAGAAGCAAGTTAGGAAAAAAATCTTTTTCAGAGGGCATTTTGATTCTGGTGTCTGTTGTGCGACAGGCGAAAACTCCTTTTAGGCCAATGTTCAGTATTTCCTATTGTCTATCATAGGCTGATCAGGTAAAATTAAATTACAGCGGAGCTGTAAGGAAGGTAATATGATGATATACTCTAGCGACAAGGAGAAGGCTCGTGCCTGCATATCGGCATTATGCCGACTATCTGATCAAGAGAGCCATGAGTGATCTTGGCTCAATGGATGATTTTTTACGGTATGTTCTTTTCACCGACTCTCTCTGGCAGCAGAAGGTTATCGGATTTGGCAAGGATATCCGGGGGTTTGAAGGTC
>JBFLZW010000034.1:25381-55581 GCA_040755755.1 bacterium
CCCACCAGAAAGATTTATGAAGAGGTTCTGGTTGCTCCTGTGATTAAAAAATATGAAGAGAAATTACAACAGGTGGAGATGGAAAGGGAAAGGGAAAGAATAGAGAAGGCAGAGGCAGAGCTGGAAAGGGAAAAGTTAGAGGCGGAGATAGAACGGGAAAAAGCGGAAAAAGAGATCAGAGCGACATGTCAGCAGGTTATTTTCAATAAGTTCCCCGATGTTTCCGGCGGTGTTCTCGTGGCCGTGAATCAATTGAGTTTCTCTCAGTGCAACCAGTTGCTCAGAGGGTTGGAGAAGATCAAGGATGCTCATGACTGTGAGGCTTTTATCAAAAACCTCTGATGCCTCATTTAATACGAGAATTCAGGAGTCAGGAGTCAGGAGTCAGAATAAAAGCAATTCCTTCCTCCTGCATTCTGTCCCTGGCTTTTCAGGAGTTCTTTTATACGCGCTGCCTGCACGTCTTTCTTTCGCGTGTTTCGCGTGTTTCGCGTGTTTCGTGTGTTTCGTGGTTAACCCCTGTTTGATTCGGGATGGTGAATATTTTGTTTGACGTGTTAATAACAAACGGTGTAGTATGAAGAATATTAATTACAAATAAATAATAAAAGGGATAAACAATGATAACAGATGAACTATTAACGACAGAACAGGCGGTAAGGTATTTAAAGACAAGCAAAAAGACCTTGTTTAAATTGGTTCAAGAGGGCAAGGTAAGAGCATTGAAAGTTGGCAATGCTTACCGATTCAAAAAGGAAGAAATAGATGAGGATTTACGGGCAAATAAACCTGGGAATTTAAAGGTAGCCACAAGATGAGCATCGAGGCAATAGAACTATTCGATATTTTCTCGGGAACCTTCGGCAAGGAAAAAGCTCAAGCGGCGGTAAGGGATATTGAAACCCTGATAAGCGACCATAAGCGGGAGTTGGCAACAAAAGAGGATATCCGGGAAGTAAAAGGGGATATCCGGGAAACCGAGCTTAAACTGACCAAAGAGATTGAGCAGGTACGGGGAGAAATTAAAGAGGTTGAGCTTAAACTGACCAAAGAAAATAGAATCAGTCAAGCTGGAAGTGGAAAAGGTCAGATCGAGTTTGATTAAAGGGGTAGTCGGTCTTGTGATTGCTCAAACAAGTATAACCGTTACCCTTGTTGTTGCACTTCTCAAGTAGTCGGTCCCGGAAGGTGCGCGAACACCATCCGTGATCTGGCTGTCACCGGCACCCTAATTCTCGCACTTCAAACCAAGAATTGCTGTTCCTGTCATTGCCTATCTTCAGCGCTTATTGTATACTTACCATGAATCTATCCTTTTACCATGAATCTGCCCCGCTTTCGGAGGTCGAGATGTTTCAGGATGAAAAAGTTGTCGTGGTCATGCCAGCTTATAATGCAGCCAAGACCCTGGAGCAGACATACCGGGAAATCCCGTTTGATATTGTGGACAATGTAGTTTTAGTGGATGATGCCAGTCAGGACAATACGCTTGGCATAGCCCGGAAATTAGGATTAAGTCATACCATTCAACACCCTACTAACCGCGGCTATGGCGGGAACCAGAAAACCTGCTATGCGACGGCTCTTTCTCTCGGAGCGGACATCGTCATTATGCTGCATCCGGACTACCAGTATACTCCCAAGCTGATCCATGCCATGGCCTCACTCATCGGCGTAGGCCAATACGACATTATCCTGGCCTCCAGGATTCTTGGCGATGGTGCTCTGGAAGGGGGAATGCCTTTTTACAAGTATATAGGAAACAGGTTCTTAACCGGGTTTGAAAACTACCTGCTTGGAAAGAAGTTGTCCGAATACCATACCGGATACCGGGCTTTTTCCAAGAAGGTACTGGAAAGCCTCCCCCTGGAGGAGAACTCCGATGATTTTGTCTTTGATAATGAAATCCTGGCCCAGGCGATCTTTTTCGGCTTCAGGATCGGAGAAATTTCCTGCCCGACCCGCTATATCGCCGGAGAATCATCTTCGATCAGCCTGCGGCGGAGCATTACGTATGGATTTGGTGTAATTAAAACTTCTCTCAAGTTTCGGATGCAGAAGATGGGATTACGGCATGATCCTCTCTTTTCTCCAAACGGAAGGAAATTGTGCCTGTCTTCCCGCTCACCCCAGAGGTGATGGTGTAACAGCCGATTTTATTTACAATTACCGTAATAATCCTTGCAGATCTTTTCCTGCTATGATATATTTTATAGTCACTATATTTAACCTAATATCTTAATTTAACACGGGTATTAACCTTTAACTCAGGGAGGTGACCTTATTGCTGAAAGTATCGATGAAACAACTTTTAGAGGCAGGCGTCCATTTCGGTCATCAGTCAAAGAGATGGAATCCGCGGATGAAAAAGTATATCTTTGGAGAGCGGAATGGAATTTATATTATCGATCTTCAAAAGACGCTGCGCAAGTTTAAAGAAGCTCATCAATTCGTCCGCACCATCGTTTCTCAGGGAGAAACCATCCTCTTTGTGGGGACCAAAAAACAGGCCCAGGACACTATCGTTGAGGAGAGTCAGCGGTGTGAAATGTTTTACGTCCGGCATCGGTGGTTAGGCGGCATGCTGACCAATTTCGAGACCATTCGAAAAAGTATCGAGCGAATGAAAAAACTGGAAGAGATGAAAGCCAACGGCATTTTTGAATCTCTGCCCAAAAGGGAAGTCCTGAAGCTGGACAAGCAATATGAGAAGATGAAGAAGGTCCTGGACGGCATTCGGGATATGAACAGGCTGCCGGGGGCAATTTTTGTGGTTGATCCAAAACGGGAGAGGATTGCTGTCAACGAGGCCAACAAGCTGGAAATTCCCGTCATCGCCATTGTTGATACCAATTGCGATCCGGAGGGAATTGATTATGTGATCCCTGGTAATGATGATGCAATCCGGTCAATCAAACTGATCACCAGTAAAATTGCCGATGCCGTTATCGAAGGAAATGCCGAGTTTGTGGCTAACGCTGAGATGGCTGCGCGAAATGAACAGGATGAGCAATTGGATGAACAGGAGGCTGGTGCCGCTGCTCAACAGTAAATTTTATTTGACAAGAACAAGAGGGAGGCATTGAATGAGTATTTCGGCTCAACAGGTAAAAGAATTGCGGACCAAGACCGGAATCGGGTTTATGGACTGCAAGCAGGCATTGGAAGAGACAGGCGGGGATATGGAAAAAGCTGTCGAAACCTTGCGGAAAAAGGGCTTGGCTACCGCAGCCAAAAAGGCGGGGCGGGCGACCAAGCAGGGGCTTGTTACTTCTTACATTCATGGGGCTGGAAAAATCGGAGTATTGCTCGAAATCAACTGCGAAACGGATTTCGTAGCCAGGACAGATGGTTTCCAGGAGCTCGCCAAAGATATCTCCATGCAGATTGCAGCTTCCCGGCCACTGTATGTGTCCAGAGAGGAAATACCTGCTGAATGCATTGAAAAAGAAAAAGAAATAGTCAGAGCCCAGATGGGGGACACTAAGAAACCTGAAGAAATTCTCCAGAAGATCATTGAAGGGAAAATGGAGAAAGGTTTTTACGCCAGGGTTTGCCTGCTGGATCAGCCCTTCATTAAAGATGATTCCAGAACCGTCAAATCCCTGATTATGGATAAAATTTCTCAACTTGGTGAGAATATCATGGTTTCCCGGTTTGTCCGTTTTGAGCTTGGAGAACAGGCAGAATAAGATCCGAAAAGATGGTGGATATGGATAGAAGGCGTTTCCGAAGGATTTTACTCAAACTCAGTGGAGAGGCTTTGAAGGGTGAAAAGGCCTATGGTATCGACAACTCGACGGTGACCGGAATAGCGGAGGAAATCAGAGGAATCAGGGAATTAGGGGTCGAAGTTGCAGTTGTGATCGGGGGAGGTAACATCTATCGGGGTGCTTCAGGAGATGTCGAATGCGTTGAGAAGACCTCGGGAGATTACATGGGAATGCTGGCAACGGTTATCAACGGACTGGCCTTGCAGGGGGCTCTGGAAAAATTCGGCATTTACACGCGGGTTCTGACAGCTATTGAGATGCATCAGTTAGCCGAACCCTATATTCGCCGCAGGGCCATCCGCCACCTGGAGAAGGGGCGGGTGGTCATTTTGGCTGGAGGGACGGGCAACCCGTATTTTACCACGGATACGGCAGCAGCACTCCGGGCTATTGAAATTGGTGCGGAAGTTATCCTGAAAGCCACGAAAGTTGATGGTATATACAGCTCGGATCCCTTGAAAGACAAGGATGCAGAAAAATACGAAGAATTGACTTATATGGATGTTTTGAAAAAGCAGCTCAGTGTCATGGACAATACCGCCATTTCACTGTGTATGGACAACCACCTGCCCATCATTGTTTTTAATTTTAAGGAAAAGGGGAACATTCGAAGGATTATTCTGGGGGAAAAAATCGGCTCGATTGTCAGAGGAGATTAAGAATGCGACTTCCGATCTATGATGAGATAGAAAAAAAGATGACTCAGCGAATCGATAATTTGCGGAAGGAATTTAACCAGGTCCGTACCGGGAGAGCGTCTGCCTCTCTGCTGGATGGAATCAAGGTTGATTATTACGGCACGCCTACTCTCATAAATCAAATGGCCTCGATCTCGGTGCCGGAAGCCCGGACCCTTGTCATTCAACCGTGGGATATAACCGTTCTTAATCAGATTGAAAAGGCGATTTTAAAATCCGATATCGGAGTCCATCCAACCAACGATGGCAAGGTTATTCGGTTGAACATACCTATGCTTACCGAAGAGCGGCGAAAGCAATTGGCCAAGAGTGTCCGCACCATCACCGAAGATGCGAAAGTTGCCATCCGGAACATTCGCCGAGAGGCCAATGATAAGCTCAAGGAAATGGAAAAGTCCAAAGAGATTACCGAGGATGAACATCATAATGCCTTAAAAGATATTCAGAAGATCACAGATAATTACATAGAGAAAGCCGCAGAATTATCCCTCGCGAAAGAAAAGGAAATAATGGAAGTTTGACAGCAGACCGGAATAATTTTCCGGTTTTCCCGGTTGGTGTAAATCCCTCCCTTCCTTTCTCAGAGCATGCTGCCTTCTCAAATTGAATTTTCGGTATATCAGTACAGAAAAGAAAAAAGATAGTGTGGAGGAAGATTGTCACTCGGATTTCGTGTGGTGATTCAGGATAAACAGACGAGAGCCCGATCTGGAGAATTGATAACACCTCATGGGAAAGTGGAAACACCGGCATTTATGCCGGTCGGAACTCAGGCCACAGTCAAGGCCATGACTCCGGAAAGCCTGCTGTCCATCGGCAGTGAAATTATCCTGGCAAACGCTTACCATCTTTATCTACGTCCTGGGGCAGAGCTTATTGATTCGCTGGGCGGGCTGCATGCATTCATGAACTGGAAACGCCCGATTCTGACTGACAGCGGCGGATTCCAGATTCTCAGTCTGAGTCAAAGCCGTGATCTTACGGACGAGGGAGTGACATTTCGTTCTCATCTGGATGGAAGCAGGCATTGTATCACCCCGGAGGATTCTGTCCATATTCAGCAGCTTCTGGGCAGTGATATCGCTATGGCTCTTGATGAATGCATACCCTATCCTGCTGATTATGAGTATGCAGCGAAATCCATACAACTAACGATAAATTGGGCCAGCCGTTGCTGCCAGGAATTTCAGAAGAAAAACAAGGAACAGGCACTCTTTGGGATTGTTCAGGGAGGCATTCATCAGAAATTGCGGGAGCAATGTGCTGTGGCCTTACTCCGGATGGACTTTGATGGCTATGCACTGGGCGGACTCATGGTCGGGGAACCTGCGGAGACTGCTTACGAAATCGCTGCCTTCACTGCTTCAATCCTGCCGGAAGAGCGGCCCCGGTATGCAATGGGCGTCGGCAGGCCCGAAGATATTTTCCATTGTATTGCCTCTGGCGTTGATATGTTTGATTGTGTGATTCCGACCCGGAATGCGCGAAATGGCTGTTTATTTACCTGGCAGGGAAGGGTGATTATCAAGAATGCCCAATATACCAGGGATTCTTCACCCGTAGATCCCTCGTGCGGATGCTATACCTGCCGGAATTTCAGCCGGGCTTACCTGAGGCATCTGTTTATCAGCGGGGAAATTCTGGCCTGTATGCTCAATACCATCCATAACCTCTATTTTTATATTCAGCTTGTTAAAAAGATAGGGGAAGCCATCAGGGAAGGACGTTTTTTTGATTTTTGGCAAAGTTTTCTGCATTCACAGGCTCATGAGAGTTAAAAAGAGTTGTTGACATGAGATTGAAAAGGAGCTTTTATGCTTAACGGAGTTTTGGCCATGGCTGCGAACGCACCGGCCGGTCAGCAGCCAAGCGCAGGTTTTGGTGGTGCTCCGGTAGTTGTCATGATCCTCATCTTTATCATTTTCTATTTTCTCCTGATTCGTCCTCAACAGAAGCAGCAGAAAAAGCTGCAGGATATGCGGGCCAATCTGAAGAAGGGAGATAAGGTTATTACTATCGGCGGCATTTACGGCGTGATCCTTGGCATCACGGATGATGTAGTCAGTTTGCAGATCGCGGACAAGGTAAAGATTGACGTAACGAAAAGCTCTATTGCCACGAAGAGGGAAGAAGGAACCTGAAAAGAGGTCATGTTTGCAGCCCGTCATTGACGTGAAGGTTTTGAAAGATAATCCCAAGGTCCGGATTTACCTGGAGCGGGCAGATAAGCATCTTGAGGGGATTGGCTATACGGAGCATGGTCTGCGGCACGCAACCACGACCGCTGCTTTCAGCCAGAAAATATTGCGCTCGTTAGGCTATAATCAGGACCTCATCCGCCTGGCTGGTGTGGCTGGATTCTTGCATGACATCGGCAATGTATGCGGCCGGGTAAATCATGGTCAGTCGGGAGCGATTATCGCCAACAGTATTCTCTCGGAAATGGGGATGCCAAGCATGGAAATTGTCGGGATCATGGAGGCCATCGGCAATCATGAGGAAGAGTTCGGACAGCCGACCAGCGAAATTGCTGCTGCCCTCATTCTGGCGGATAAATCGGATGTTCACCGCTCCCGTGTCAGAACTACGCGGTTTATCAACTTTGATATCCACGACCGGGTTAATTATGCGGCCGAAAAATCCGATATACAGGTTTCAAAAAAGAACCGGACTATCTCACTGATGATTAAAATTAATACCGAAATTTCGCAAGTCATGGAATATTTTGAAATTTTTTTATCAAGAATGATCATTTGTCGAAAGGCAGCTAAGGTGCTCTCTTGTGAATTTGAATTGATTATCAATGAAAACAAGCTGCTCTGAGCTGCTGCATAATCCGCATTGATTTTATGACAAATTCATAAGAAACCCTCCACATTTTCAGCTTATTAATGTGTGGAAATAATCGAACCAAGTAAGGAGGACAAAGGTGAAAAGTAACCTGAAGTGGAGATTCTGGCTTATAGCTATTATTATCCTGGTATCAGTAATATACGTCATGCCTTCACTGTTGGGATCAAAGCTCCCATACTGGTGGAAGAAACCTCTGCCGACGGATAAAGTTCACCTGGGGCTCGACCTTCAGGGGGGCATGCATCTGGTCCTGGGAGTAAAACTGGAGAAGGCTATCGAAAATACCCTTGAGACGACAGTGGGTGCGCTGAAGGACGATATCCAGAAAAAAGGCGCAGTCTATGATTATATCAAACGGATCGATCAAAGGTCTATTGAGTTGAATGTAGTAAAAGCCGATTTTGTGCCCAAGGTTCAGGAAATTCTCAACGACTATTTTAATTTCACGATAACTCATCCTTACCAGGGGTCATCGACAAAATTTTTACTGACCTTTAAAGAGGCAGAGATTACCCGTCTTCGTGAATCAACGATTGATCAGGCCCAAAAAACCATCACTGACCGTATCGATCAGTTTGGCGTTGCGGAACCGATGGTGGCCAAACAGGGAGAGGACCGGATTCTTGTCCAACTGCCGGGCATAAAAGATACGCAAAGGGCCATTGACCTGATCGGGAAAACGGCTCAACTGGAATTTAAATTGGTAGATGAGGAACACAGCATTGATAAGGCCCTCCAGGGCCAGGTTCCCGAGGGAAGCGAGGTTTTATATGAACGATCCCGCGATAAAGTCACCGGCCAGGTAGTGAAAAAGCCCTACCTCCTGAAGAGTAATGCTCTCATGACCGGCAACCTTTTAACCGACGCCAGGATCCAGCCGGGCGAGTATGGCACGCCCTATGTCAGCATGACCTTTAATAAATTCGGGGCCATGTTGTTTGAGCAGATTACCGGAGAAAATGTGGGCAAGCGTTTGGCCATTATCCTGGATGATAACGTCTACTCGGCGCCGGTAATCCGGGAGAAAATCGGCGGCGGCAGAGCCCAGATCACCGGTAACTTCACCGATGAAGAGGCCAGAGACCTGGCGATTGTCCTGCGGGCAGGTGCGCTTCCGGCTCCGGTTGAGATTCTGGAACAGCGAACCGTTGGTCCTTCTTTGGGACAGGATTCCATTCACATGGGAATTATCTCTTTTATCATTGGAACAGCCCTGGTTATCCTGTTTACCATAATGTATTACAAATTATCCGGTATCGTGGCCAACATTGCCACATTTTTAAATGTCCTGATCGTTCTGGCCTTCATGGCTGCTTTCAAGGCTACGCTTACCCTGCCCGGTATTGCAGGAATTGTTCTGACGGTTGGTATGGCTATGGATAATATCGTTATTATCTTTGAGAGAATACGGGAAGAACTCGACCTGGGGAAGACAGCCGGTGCCGCTATTTCAGCGGGGTATGACAAGGCATTTTCCGCGGTCTGGGACTCTGCCATGACGAACGTGATCGCTGCCATAATTCTCTATATCTTTGGTACCGGGCCAGTGAAAGGATTTGCAGTGACTTTAAGTATCGGTTTAATCAGTGGTGTATTTACCGCCGTGGTTTTGACCCACTTTATCTTCGACTGGTTCCTGCTGAAAGGAAAAATTACGAAGCTCAGTATCTAAGCTAAGCCATACGTTAGCCGAAACGGAGGGATTAAGAATGAGATTATTTAAAAATGCACATTATGATTTCATGGGGAACCGGAAGTGGGCCTTTCTGGGATCGACTCTGTTGATCATCATCGGCCTGATCTCCCTTGCTGTCAAAGGCCCCAAATTTGGAGTTGATTTTGCCGGTGGTACGATCGTGCAGGTTAAATTTCTGAAAGAGGCCGTTGACCTGGCCAAGATCCGCCAGGCACTCGGAGAGCTTAATCTTGGGGATGTTTCCATCCAGCAGTTTGGATCCAAGACTGACAACGAGGTTCTTATCAGTCTGCAGAAGACAACCAGTTCCCTCGAAGGATTAAGCGAGGGGATCAGACAGTCTCTTGCCAAGGTTTTTCCGAATCAGGGATTCGAGATTCGACGGGTGGAGATGGTTGGTCCAAAAGTGGGATCGGATCTGCGGACAAAGGGGCTGTGGGCACTGATCCTCTCCCTGGGGGGCATTTTAATTTATGCCTGGTACCGGTTTGACTTTGCTTTTGCGGTAGGTGGCATTGGAGCCCTGGCTCATGACGTTCTCATCACCATAGGTGCAATCACGCTGACCAATAGGGAATTCAGCCTGACCGTGCTGGCGGCATTAATGACCATTATCGGATATTCCATCAACGATACGATCGTTATTTACGATCGCGTCCGCGAGAACATTCGCTTGAAACGAGGCGGGAATACTCTCTCCGACATACTCAATACCTCGGTCAACGAGTGTCTGGCACGTACCCTGCTGACAGCTTTGACCACTTTTTTCGTTGCTACTTCTTTGTATCTGTTTGGCGGGCAGGTGATCAATGACTTTGCTTTCTGTATGGTTATCGGGGTAATCACCGGCTGCTATTCCACCATTTTTATTGCCAGCCCTGTTGCGCTGTGGATCCATGATAAGGATAAAGCAAGAGCACAACGCGCTTCCGCTGCCGAGAGCAGCAGCAGGATGGCAGCCCACGGAGCAAAAGCGACTACCAGTAAAATCGCCGCTATGGATAAAGCCCAGAAGTCAGCTAAAAAGGATAAGGTACAAGGATCGGTTTAGGCTGATTCATTATGGATGAACATAAGCCTGAAAACCAGAGGGTAAGCAACAGCGTGATTCAAATGATTGCTTACCCTCTTTTGTTTACGGGATCAACCGGACTCTCTTGAGAAAGGAATACCCTACTATGACAAGGCAGTGGTGGCAACTGGATACGAACGAGCTGAGAAACCTGCTGACCACGGACCTGCTTTCAGGGCTCAGTCAGCAGGAGGCCGGAATCAGACTGGACAAGTATGGTCCCAACCAGTTACAGGAGAAAAAAGGGCCTGGCCCCTTATGGATATTTCTTGAACAGTTTCGGGATTTCATTGTCTGGGTACTGATAGGCGCGGCTCTTGTCTCTGGCTTTTTAAAGGAATGGGTCGATGCTCTGGCTATTGTGGTGATTATCATCCTCAATGCTATCCTGGGTTTTATCCAGGAATACCGGGCCGAGAAGTCTCTGGCTGCCTTAAAAAAACTCTCAAGTCCCAGCTCCAAGGTCATCCGTGACGGGAAACAGATGATTGTGCCCTCCGCTGATCTTGTCGCCGGAGACCTGATTACGCTGGAAGCAGGCGATAATGTGCCTGCCGACTGTCGTCTGGTGTCATTAACCTCCGGGTTTGCCACCCAGGAGGCAAGTCTGACCGGCGAATCGAATCCGGTAGCCAAGACACATCTTGCCCTTGAGGAAAAGGGAATTCCTCTGGCTGACAGAGCGAACATGATTTACCTGGGGACCTCCGTTGCCTCGGGCAAAGCAAAGGCCGTAGTTGTCGAGACCGGCATGCAGACCGAGCTTGGCAAAATCGCCGGTATGATTCAGGAGATCGAGCACGAATCAACACCTTTGCAAAAGAGGCTGGAGCAGTTTGGCAAGTGGATTGTCTATCTGTGCTTTGGGCTGGTAGGGGCCGTATTTCTGCTCGGCATCCTTCGCGGCGGCAGGTTGCTCGATATGTTCCTTACGGCAGTGAGTCTGGCCGTGGCCGCAATACCGGAAGGGCTTCCGGCAGTGGTAACGATAGCTCTGGCCCTCGGTGTTCAGAGGATGGTCAGGCGTCATGCGCTCATCAGGAAGCTTCCATCCGTGGAATCCCTTGGATCGGCCACAGTCATCTGTACCGATAAAACCGGAACCCTGACCAAAAACGAGATGACCATTCAGGAGGTTTTTGCAGGTGATGTCCTTTTCCGGGTGACCGGGATTGGATATGCCCCCCGGGGGGAATTTCTTATCGGGGATAACCCCATTATTCCTGCAGATTATCCGGACTTGAATAAAATTTTCACCTGCGGGGCACTGTGCAACGGAGCACACCTGGCCGAAGATCAGGGTCAATATAAAATAGTCGGGGACCCGACAGAAGGGGCTCTCCTTACAGCCGCAGCTAAATTGGACCTGTGGAAAAGCAGGCTGGAGGAGGAATTCCCTCTGGTTGAAGAGATCCCTTTTGATTCTGACCGCAAAAAAATGACTATGGTGTGTAAAAACAGTAACGGCGGATTTGTGGCCTTTGTAAAAGGGGCCCCTGATATCCTGCTGAATGACTGCATCGCTCTTGAGAGAAATGGCACGGTGAGAAGACTGGAGGAGCATGACCGGAAGAAAATACTCCAGGTAAACACTGATATGGCTAATCAGGCCATGCGGGTTTTGGCCCTGGCTTACCGGAATTTCGATACAGCCCCGACGGACTATGAAGCCAGGGTAATTGAAAAGGACCTTGTATTCCTTGGACTTGTGGCCATGATCGATCCGGCCAGGGAAGAGGTCAAAGAAGCGATCCACAAGTGTAAAACAGCGGGCATCAAAACGGTTATGATTACCGGCGACCACAAGAATACTGCGGTGGCTATTGCCAGTCAGTTAGGATTTTTTCACCAAGATTCACTCGCCCTGACCGGTGATGAACTTGACACTTTACGTGAAGATGAGCTCCATCAGAACGTGGAAAAAATCGCTGTCTATGCCCGCGTCTCTCCGGAACATAAATTACGGGTTGTCCGCGCCTGGCGAAAACGCGGCGATATTGCAGCCATGACCGGTGACGGGGTCAATGATGCACCGGCGCTTAAAGAGGCCGATATCGGTGTGGCTATGGGGATAACCGGAACCGATGTCACCAAAGAGGTTGCGGATATGGTTGTCACGGATGACAACTTTGCTTCGATTGTGGCAGCGGTTGAAGAGGGACGGGGCATTTATGGCAATATCAAAAAGTTTATCCACTACCTGCTTTCCTGTAATGCAGGCGAGATCCTGGTCATGCTTGTTGCCTCACTGGCCGGGATGCCTGTGCCGTTGCTGCCGATCCATATCCTGTGGGTCAATCTGGTAACTGACGGGCTGCCGGCTCTTGCTCTGGGCGTTGACCCGGCTGACCCAAACAGTATGAAGCGGCCGCCCCGTCCTGCCAATGAGTCGGTAATTACCAGAAGCCAGGGATTATTAATTCTGCTTCAGGGCTCTTTTATTGCCCTGTGCAGTCTGCTTGCCTTCAGCTTTGTTCTGTTTATTGAAAAAGAGGGCCTTGTCCAGGCCAGAACAGCGGCCTTCGTCGTCCTGTCCTGCTCGCAGCTTTTTCATTCCTTCAATTGCCGGAACATGACTGAATCCCTGTTTACGATCGGGCTTTTCACCAATGAGAAGCTTATCATCGCCAATGGGATATCCTTCCTTTTGATGATGGCTGCTGTATATGTACCATTCCTGCAGGTGATATTCAAGACCCAGCCCCTCGGACTCTTCGATTGGGTTCTGGTCTTAGCTATCTCGTCATTCCCGCTCTGGGCAATGGAACTGTTCAAGAAACTGGGCAAGTCCAAATCCGCTCAGGTTTGAGATAGAGCTCTCAGGAAGATCAGGGGGATTATATTTATCGCAAAGGTCGTGAAGATTTTACAAAAGCAGTCTTGCCACTGATAAAATGGGATAGTTATCAATCCTCCTACGATAAAGTCTATGATTCCGCCATTCAGCTTGCCAATAAGTACCTATCCGAAAAGTGGGGATGACTCCAATAATGGCTCGGTCTCCCAGGACTTTTCGGATAGGCTCTTAAAACCGGAACGCTGGGCGGTATGCTGGATCAGCTTGGCTTGAAGCTTTATGATCTTAAAATCTATAGGAGACAATCATCCATACAGGGACATACAGGGATTTGTTTATTATGCAACCTTGACGCCGGATAGAGAACAGGGTGGGTCCGTGGTTACATTTTCCGACTTCCCTGAAGCCATTACCCACGCCTTCTTGATCCGCGTCACCCCTCCAAGCTTACCCGCATTGAAGCTGCACTATCTGTGATGGGCAGGCGATTGATTATTGAATTCAAAAGGCTGCTTAAGGTTCGGCTTTGCATTCGGTATACGATTTGCGGGTAAAGGCAACCTATTATGATATCGCCCCTTCTCCCTCCCTGAGTATGCCACCCCATTCAAGAACGACAAAACCTTTTCTATCCGGGGTCTCGATTGCCGGGGCTGCCAATTCCCGATACTCATTCAGAGGGGTGAAGTGGAAGATAACCCGGATCAAAGTATCAGGTGCCGGAGTGATAGTCAGCCTGGCGTGCTCTGCCAGAAATGAGCTGCTCAGAAGCTTCATCTCATAGTAGCTGCTCCCCTGGAGCTGGTCCAGCCAGTATTCCATGAACTGCTCCTTCTCTTTCCGATTCAGCCCAAGCTTAGGCAAATATTTATTAAACCACGCTTCCAGATCAGGGCGCGCAACCACCCATCCTTCATCCGGCAATTCCAATGCATTGAGATCGGTATTCGCTTCCCAAAAGAGATAGTCATAGTGCTTTCCCTGCTTCTCATCAGTTATGGTGCCATCCGCAGTTGCCAGCACGCACCAGCCGTCATGGTAAGGGGGAATGGTTTTCGTGATCTCTCCAGCAACATCAAGTTTGACGCTTACCTGAGTATCTTTGAGGGGATACAGGTAAATTGCCGGTTTGCGGTAAATGGCAGGTGCTGGCGAGTTTTGGTCGGTAATCTGGCAGTAATCGAAAGGACTATAAACTCCCCCGTCATTGCCGGTGCCTGCCGGAGATAACCAGGAGGAGACTCCCCAGGAGGGGGTGAGACTTGCTCCCCATCCTGCCTGACTGAAGGGAAACAGGCTGATTGTGGGGCTGGTGTATGCGCCGGTATAGCCACCGGTATAGCCGCCAGTATACCAACTGAATGGGGACTGCACCGGAGAGTAGTAGCTAAAATTACTCTGGTAAGGGCTGTATGAATATGCTGGATATGCTGAATATGGTGACAGCCAGAGAGAATTCCCCCAGGTCCCGGAGCCACCATTGGTGTATGGGTATGCCCCAAAGCCATAGCCAGTGGAGACATATGGCCAGTTCAACCCATAATATCCACCACCACCGTAAACAGACCCTCCGTAGTAGGCACGAAGCGGGGAGTCTGCCGGGAAAAGAACCAAAAGCAGGAATAATCCGAGAACGAATACGAGGGAAAACTTCATCCTGTTCATAAATTTTCCTCCTTGTATAGTTTATAATGGCAAGTTATAAATATGCGGCCAATTAATTCCTTTAACTGTTTTTTATATAGACAATAGTTCATTGATCATACTTACGATATATTCAATATGGCAAGAACCATTCCGGCTTTTTGGCGAGCTCATTCTGGCTGTGGAGCAGCGTACACGGGGCGATAAATCCGCAGCCGGTCAGTCTCGACCAAGAGATCGCACGCGGTATTTGGTGGGGCAAAAAAGCAGCCACACCCTCTTCCGTTAGCGACTATCGAATACAGGTGGTCGATGCCTTTCTCATGGAGGAGGACAGCTCTCGTCTATAAACACTGAGCCCAGGGCAGTTGCGGCGGCACCCACAGTATAATGTCTATCCACAAAAGGGCAATGGGGCAATGGGTATTACGATAAACCGGGCTATTCTCAAAAGCGGAAGTATTGAGCCATGCGCAAGGAAGGTGGCTGCCAGATCACCTTCAGTCCATGAGTAAGGAAAGCGGTATCGTGCCACCGCAATCCAAAGCGGCTACCCCATACTGTGGGTGCCGCCGCAGAAGGCAGTAGCCTTGCCTTGAGGGCATAAGAGCATTGCCCCTGACACCTGCGGTGTCTCGGGTGTGCAATGACCAGTTTGGGGAGAGGGCTGGGGTGAGGGGCTTTTGTGGCTAGTAACCTGAAGTTAAATATCATTAGCTTCTGTGAGAAGAAAGGTTAAGGGTCGGAATTTTTTGCCTTATCAGACACATCCCCTCACCTCAGCCCTCTCCCCCTCAAGGGTGTTGTTACCCCTATAAGGGAGCGAATGCTCCTCATAATCCCTCCCCCTTTTGAGGCAGGGAGCCCCTGTGGCAGGGGGGGTTAGGTGGGGGTGAACCAAAACAATATCTTCCTCTCTTTGTAGAGGCAATATTGTTATCTGAAGATACTCCCCCCAGAGAGCAATATCGTTCATAAAAGAAGAAAAAATAAAACTGTCCGCCCCTGAACCCCTCAAGGGGCGAGGGAGTAAAGGTTTGCACCTTCATCAAGGTAACTATGGGTAAATTATTATCCATGAGTTCCCTTAGCGAGAGAACCACTAAGGTTTGTTCATGAAGTTAATTATCATCTGTCACCTCAATACACTCAGTGGTTACAACGTTATGGGGAGTGGTCACTTCGACGGTCAGTATGCCCCAGGTTTTGTTATCTTTGCTGGGACATACTGTTACGGTAAAATGCGTGGGCGGATCCGGGGGATTCCAGTGGTTGGTATTCGGTACGGTAAATGATCTGGGGCCGACAATCTCTCCATTGGTTGTATTTACTGATACCATTGTCCCCGCCGGCAGAGGGTTTTTATTCTCATCGCCAAGGTAAATTGCCACATTCCGGTAGGTCACACCTCCCTGTAAATCTACTGATGTCGGCGAGAATGTTATATCTGCAATGCTTCCCGACATAACAAGTACCATAGATGCCTGTGCATAGACCAGCTCATCGGTACATTTGCCATCAATTCTTGCCTCCTCGGAGCACAGAGTTCCATTATAGATGCCGTTCGGCTCTCCATCGAATGTTCGATTATGATTGTAATCCCAATACTCTTCGCCGGGATCGCGCCTTCCGTTTTCATTATTGTCACAGAATGGTTCACCAAGGTCAGTGGATAAATCAAACTGATCTCCCCCATCGAAGAGCCCGCTGGCATTATTGTTAATAAAGCTCTCTTCGCCAATGCAGTGGGCCAGAATCGTAACCCGGCCATCTGCCGGTATCGGGTTTCCGCTGCGCCAGGTTACTTCACATTCTCCATCTGATAAGGTACAGGAGTCATCAATTGAACCCCCTTCGGTGGTAAAATAAACAATGGTTCCGTCCGGTACGAAATTATTGAAATGGTCGGCAGCCTGAAATGTTATGGGAACATCTACGATGTAATATAACGCTTCGGGGTTATAAAATTCAGGGGTTAAGGTAATACTGTTCTGGTCAGGAAAGCCGGTGGATATCACCAGCTCATCCGAGACTATGGTAATCGAGGGATCACTGGTCAGGGTTGCCTGTATCCTGATATGAGTAGGCATAGTGCCTGCGTTTACTCTTACCTGGGCCAGCCCTTCCGAGTCTGAAACAGCATTGGGATCTGACAGTGAGAGGCCGCCTATTCCTGTGGACAGCTTGAAATCAACATTCTGACCCATGACTGGCTTGTTATTCTCATCAACCACCCTGAACGTGAGGACCGATATTTCGGAACGGGAGGGGCCACCGGTACCTTTCAGGGCAATGGCTGATGGTTCGGCGGAGATAAATTCGATGGAGCACGCTTCTCCCGGAGGAGTTACTCCCGGTGTGATGCCGCCGTCAACAACAATAAGGTAATTTGTACTTTTATTTTCCTTGGGTGTCGTCACTTCAACCGTAAGCATACCTGTATCGATACCGTCCCCCGGCACTGCTTCCAATACTATCGGGAATCTCGACGGCGCAGGCAGGCTGGTATTGGGAACAGTAAAAGAGCTTTCGCCAATAATCTTGCCATTGGTTGTTTTTACCGCAACTTTTGTCCCTTCGGGCATGGGGTTGCCGTGCAAATCGGCAATGGAAGCCCAAATCGTTCCATAGCCTGTTTCCCGTAAATCCACTTTATCCACTCCATCCACATTCGGGTCAAAGAGGGGCGAGCCTGGATCCGTTTTTGAGAAAGTAATGTCTGCAAAACTGCCCGACATACAGAGAACGAGAGATGCCTGAGCATAGACCAGCTCGTCGGTGCATAAGCTCGCGGCTTGTGCAGCTTCGGAGCATAAGCACCCATTGTATTGGTGATTCGGTTCACTGTCGAACCTTCCATTATCGTTATAATCCCAGTACTCTTCTCCGGAATCGAACACCCCGTTTTCGTTATCGTCACGGAATGGTTCAGCAAGATCAGTAGATTGAATAAAATGATCGTTCGGATCAAATAATCCATTGGTATTTGAATCCGTAAAGCTTTCCTCACCGATGCAGAAGGCTAAAATGGTAATCCGTCCATCCGCCGGTCTTGGATTTCCGCTGCGCCAGGTCACGGTACAAACCCCGCTCTGCACGGGAGCGGAGCCGATGATCGAACCTCCCTCGGTAGTAAAGTAAACGATCGTTCCATCGGGTACAAAATTATTGAAATGGTCGGCAGCCTGAAATATTATGGGAACTTCCTCATTGTTATAGTTCCATGCTTCGGGATTCAGGATTTCAGCGCCTAAGGAGACGCTGTTCTGGTCAGGAAGGCCGGTGCTTACTGCAAGTGCATCCGAGTCTATGGTAATTGCAGTATTACTGGACAGGGTTGCGCGGACTCTGATATGCGTGGGTACCGTACCCGCCTTCACCGTAACCTGAACCAGTCCTTCTGAATCTGAAATACCGCCGGGATTGGCCAATGAGAGGCCGCCTATTCCTGTGGACAGGGTGAAATTGACCGTCTGGCCCGGGACCGGGGTGTTATTCTCATCCACTACTTTAAAGGTGAGAACCGACATTTCCGAACGGGAAGGCCCGCCGGTGCCCTTCAGGGCAATGGTTGAAGGTTCGGCCTCGACAAACTCGATGGAGCAGGGCTTTCCCGGCGGACCGGAACTGCCGCCACTGCCACTATTGCCAGCGGGGACAGAGGGGCTGCCGGTATCCGAGATGACGAATTTTGAATCTTTGCTGCCGCCGCAGCCGCCAAAACCAAGAATAAGCAGACTGCCAATCCAAAAAACAGCTAATGCCTTGACACACAGGCACTTCATAACCAATCTCCTTCTCTGGAAAAAGTCCTGGATAAAGTCAAAGTCCTCGAAAAAGCTCAAAGATAATTTTTCCTCTTCGCCCGCTGCTTTCCCGCTGTTCAGAAGAAGCAGGTGAAACCACACAGCAGATGATGGGTTTTAAGCTCGGTTGCCAGGTTAACTTTCACGCCCAGAACATCCTCTTTAAAATCCGGATCGAACCGGGTATACCGGTACTCGGAGAATATGGCGATGTGCCGGGGAAGCCTTATGGCAAATCCTGCGCGTGCATCGAGGCCGATATCTGCCTCACGGTCGGAATAAGTCCCGGAAATACGTTTCCCTAACAGGGCAGGGATATCTGAATCCGCGACCTCATATTCGATAGATGAAAAGAAGATGCCCGGCCCCAGGCCGACATAAGGCCAGAAAGCTCCCCTGGGATGGGCATGACTTTTCAGGAGAGGCAGCCTGAGCATAAGCAGAGTGGATACCGGGATGACCTCCAGACTCCCATCATCATCAATATCCTGCCTGAACAGGGATGCATCCACAGCAACCCCCGCCCACCGCTGACTCTCGAACCAGTATCCGAGCCGGTATCCGACGATAAAGGAGTTGCTGAAGCTTACCTTTCCGGTAGCTTTTTCCCTGGGGGCCGAGATGGTTAGATTTTCATCTGTGCTGAATGATCCGCCGATGGAGAGATCAGCAAACTTTTCCGCCCTGCACGGGGGAGAATCAAGAATCAAAAAGCCTACAGTCAGGGTTAAGGTCAGGATCAGGATAAAGGTCAGGATAAAAGTCAGGGTAATGGTTGCCGCCAGGATAGCGGATGCTCGTTTTCGTATTCTCATTTTTTAATGTATCCTCATGCTTGGAATAGCCTCTCAGTACAGGTCGCGGGAAAGCCCATCACGCCCCCTTCCCTGATGATTGTTCATTCCCTCTCTTATATCTCTGCTGGCTTCATTTCCATGAAAGCAGGGGAAAAGGGTCCGGCGATAAGGCTGGTGATAAAAATTATACATAAAAATGTAAAAATTATTAATATATAGAATATGAGTAATATATTAAATAATAGCAGATATAGCTAAATGGTGTCAAATAAATCGGAGGTCAAATAATCATAAAAGGGGATAATAATATGGACAATTGTCCGTTTGAATGTTTGAAGTTGAGATCAGGCTTAAGCAAGGGGCCCCTGGCGGGCTGGATGTATCTATAAATATTACACCGGTATTTTAATACTTTTTATGACAAGGTTAGCACCATGAGGACATCTCAACTATCCCCGGTATATAATTCGAATTACCTTTTACTCATTGAAATTCCAGGAGTAACTTAAAATTATGCTGCCAATATCCACCAGCCGCCCGCCCTGTGTTGTTATGCTGGTATCAATATTGAAAAATAGTTTCTGTATCAAATTCCATAACCGGACCGATTGGGTAGCTTGGCATTCTCTTTTATGGAACGAAACAGGAAAGCTCATAACGGCAATGGGAAGTTCATTGTGATAAAGGGAAGTTCATAGTGACAACGGGAAGTTCACACCAAGAGATGACTGAATTTTTCGCGCGGTTGTACCAGTTCATTCTCATTTTCTTTTTCTTAATCATATTCTTATTCTTAACGGTTTAGTGAGGTTAGGCGCTTAGTTTCTTATACGCTCAACCAGGATGGAAGGAGATTGACATGATGAAGCTTACTGCCAAAACATACCTGCTGATCATTCTTGGTTTTCTTTTGTGCACCTTCACGATAATTCCTCTGACAACCGCACAGGCATATTATACGAGCTATAGCGTAGGCGGTTTATCGAGCAGCTATGGCGCCAGCGGTCTTTATGGCGGCTTATACGGCGGGCTGTATGGCAGTGGCTTATACGGCGGGCTGTATGGCGTTGGCTTATATGGCGGTCTTTATGGCGGCTACGGTTTAGGAGGATATGGGTACGGCGGACTTTATGGCCTGTATGGCAGCAGCCTCTATGGTGCAGGGCTGTACGGCGGTTATTACGGGGGGCTGTACGGCGGGCTGTACGGTGGCTTGTATGGCGGACTGTATGGCGGCTATTACGGTGGATTGTACGGCGGCTTGTATGGTGGCCTCTACGGTGGCGGGTACGGCCTGGGATTGCTGGGCGGACTCTACGGCCTTGGCGGCCTGAGATATGGGCTGGCTGAGCAGGCAGGATTATGGCAGGGACTCTGGAGCACTGGAACCGCCTCCGGGAGCATGACCCTTAATCTTGTTGTCGATCCGGTGGTTACAACTTCAATTTCCGGTTATGTCCAGTTTATCGGTAACCTTGTCCTTCCAACCCTGGTAACTGTAACGGGAGAAAACCTTAACGGCCAGATAACCCTGAGCGGATCGAATGGTCTCGCAGGCGGTAAATTAGTCAATGTCGAAATGGTTGCAACCCTGCTTTCTGCTACCGAAATATCCGGCGATTACACTCTCACTTCGGGTACCGCCGTAGTGCTTCAGACTGGAAAGTTCCAGGTAACATTAACAACCCCGGTTATTTAGTGTGGACCGCTCTTATTGAGCGGGTGTCGCTTATTGAGCGTAAATCGTTTTTTGAGCATATCACCTCTTCACTCCCCTCAAGAGTCTATTTTGAGGGGAGTGAAGAGAGCCATAAATTCTATTTCCTCACGTGCTCTTCACCTTCATATCTCATCTGTTCATAGCATCAATATCTGTTCATAGCATCAATACGCGATCTCTTGGTCGAGCCTGACTGTCCGCGTATTTAATGTGCAGTGTACTTAGCATAGCCCCTGCTGAAAATACATGGCTCGATATTTTCAGACTTCAGTAGCTTAACTCTTGTGGGTAATTAACGCTCATTTGTCGAATTCAAGGACAAGGACCTTTGCTATTACAGCATTACCTACAGATATTTCGTTATGCTGATCTCTTTCTTGCAAACGCTTTCTTGCATAGTCTACCCCTGCATCATTGGCGACACTCCCCTCCTTCATGTCCACTATAGCCTGAACCTGCGCAGGAAGGTAGTTGAAAAAAAATCCCCGGCATTTTCCCTGTCACTCAGAACTTGTTTAACAATACTTCGGAAATCCAAGCCTCCATCTTCACTTTCCTCCTCATCTCCTTTCTCACCTTCCTTCTGAATTTCATCCTCGTCCCTTTCTCTACCACTCCTCCTTTCCGCTCTCCGTATCTTCTTCCTCTGCCAGGAGCTGATTGGCTGATTTCCCCTTCCTGCCATGCCGATAAGGAATACAATTACTCGGAAACTTGGACGAATAAACCCTGGCAGGTAGAGCGGAAAAATAGCCAGACACACAGCATATCAGAAAAAATAGCTGAAGATCCATGAAGCAATGGTAGTAACTTAAGCAACAGGTTAAGCAATAGGGCAAGCAATAGACTATCAACGTCCTCCTTTTCTCCAGAGGGATTTAAGGGGGATTTTTCACGCTCGTATTAAAATCCCCCAGCCTCTCCCTTCAGAAAGGGGGGAGGTTTCCCCCTCCAGTGGGGAGATGCTGCCCTCAGAAGGGATAATTGTACCTGATGAGAGGAAAATTTAACCTTTGAAGTTAAATTTGACCTTTAAGTTGATACCATTGGATCCATAGAGTCATAGAGGGGGAGAAGGCTATGAACGACATGGTCATAGTGGCCCTGGGAGATGATTCTCTGCGGGCAGTAGTGAAGCAGACCCTTCAGGAAATGAACCTGGACATTCGGGAAGTGAGTCAGGGGCCGCAGGCGATCAAGGACGTGGCCGCATTGAAACCTGCTCTGGTCATTGTTGACGATACCCTGCCATACCTGAGCGGCTATCAATTCAGCCGGCTGCTCAAGTTCGGATTCCGCCTGGACATCCCGCTGATTATGATCATTTCCTCCGAGCAGAAAATGGATCAGTTCTGGAGTACATCGTGTGGTGCGGACTTTTGCCTGTCACGGCCGGTCAACCAGGAGGAGTTGAAAAAAATCGTTCAGGAGACGATAAAGGGAAGGAGGGTCCAGCGGTTCTTTTTCCGGCCTCCCCTTATTGTTGGCCGCAATGTAAGTGATCTGGATATCATGAAAATGGCCAATGACCTTCTGGATCGGCACCTGTTCCAGGAAAAGGTGCTGAATGAGCTGAAATCGTTAAACCGGCAGGTTGACTCGGTCCGGGATCTGGTTTCGGCCATGATGCCTATTCTGAACTCCCTTTTTCCCTTTCGCGTGGCCGCGGTTTTTCTCTACTATGAAACCAGGGCCAGTCTCCTTGCCTCGACGATGGAAGAGATCGGACAGGCCCGGATCGACTCTCTGTACTCTTATTTACTGTCGTATGTCCGGGATAAGGAAAACCTGGACTTATCTGTGGATGACATTCCCCTCACTCTCCTTGGCCCGGCGATGCTGGGACCGGTAGCGAACGTGGATGACTTCGACGAGCAGGACATATCCGTTTTCTCCGGGAGAGGTTTGCGCAATGTCACCTGCTGTCTGATCTTTGACGGTTTAAACCTTGAGTCGTATCCTGAAGAGGATGCCCGGACCTTCCACCTCATTCTCCAGCAGGCATTGGAAACAATTGAAGAGAAGGTGGTTTTCGAAAAATCCGTTCCCTTCTCCATTATCGATACCGTTAACCATCAGGCCAACCGCTCTTTTCTCCTCAAAATCCTGGCCCAGAATATGGAACAGGCCCGAAGGTTTCAAACTTCTCTGACCTTGATCGGCCTGTCTCTGGAAAATTATCCTCACCTGGCAGGATCATTAAGCAGAAAGGATGAATTTCGCCTCTGGCAGAATATCTCCGCCACCCTGCTCAACGCAGTCCGTAAAATGGATGTTGTGGCCAGAATCAGTGAACACCAGTTTATTCTCGTTCTTCTGAAAGCCAGTGCTGAACAGGCCAGAACCGTTTATCAGCGGGTAAAGACCCTGCTGGAGGATCTGCCTTTGCCGAATGAACCCATCAGGGTTCAGGGAGGATTCTGGCCGTATGACTCCTCACTCGGTCTGCTGGCTGAGGAGTATCTGCTGACTGCCTGTGCCCAGATTTTCCGTTCAGGATCTGAAGAGCCCCGTGATGCGATGATGATGACTGATATCGAGAATGAGGATAGACAAATCGGGCTGGAGTCGGAACCTGTCGGCAGTGAGCCCGAACATGCCAGAAGTGAGGCAGAACCTGTCGGCAGTGAGGTCGAACATGCCTTCAGATAGCCCGAAGAAGAAACTTCGTATCGGCGATATCCTGGTCAATCATGGGTATATTACCGAAGAAGAGCTTCAGCAGGCACTCATTCACCAGAAAGAGTCTTATCAACGTACCCCATTAGGTCAGATTTGTGTTGACCTGGGCTTTATTTCAAGCGTGGATCTGTCCAAGATCCTGCGCAAGCACTGCAAGCATATCTACCTGGGCGAGCTGCTGGTCAACCTGGGGATTATCAATAATGAGCAGCTTGAGCAGGTGCTGAACAAGCAGAAGGGGGAAAAAAAGCGGATTGGGGAGCTTCTTCTTGAATCAGGCTTCCTGACCGAAGAGCAACTGGCCAGGTCCCTGAGCATGCAACTGGGATTTCCCTTCATTGTGCCAAGCATGCAGATCATCGACCAAAAGCTGGCCCTGCGCTTTCACGAGGCGTTTTTGCGGCGACAGGAAGCCATACCTGCCTTTGAAAAGGAGGGGATCGTTACCCTGATTATGACAGATCCCCTGGCCGACGATATTATCGATGATTTTAAAAGATCCCTGAACGCCGAGATCGAACCGGCTATTGCCACCCGTTCAGCCATTCACAGCCTGCTTGATACCTTAAGCCACAAGATCGAATACGGCCAAAAGGAAAGCGAGGAATTCCTGGCCGGAAAAGACCTCGTTATCGGCAACGAACCCTATACCAGGGATGCCAGGGATAATACCGTCAACATTGTCAATTATATTATTTCCTCGGCCATTACCGAGGGGGCCAGCGATATCCATATTGAGCCCCAGATGTACAACCTCCGGGTGCGTTTTCGCATCGACGGTGTCCTCCAGCATAAGACCGACCTGCCCAAGCGGATGATTCCTTCGGTTATATCCCGCATCAAGGTCATGTGCGGCATGGATATCGCCGAACATCGAAAGCATCAGGATGGCAGGATCGAGGCCCGGATACTGGACAATGATATTGACCTTCGGGTTTCAGCCTACTCGGCTGTTCACGGCGAGAATATCGTAATCCGGATACTGAAGCGGCAGACCACGCTGATCGACCTGGACAAGCTGGGATTCTCCCCTATAAACCTGAAACGATATAGACAGGTCCTCGATTCACCCACCGGTATCATTCTGGTCTGCGGCCCAACCGGCAGCGGAAAGACGACGACCCTGTACGCCTCCCTGAACTACCTGAACAGTCTGGCCAGAAAGATTATCACGGTTGAGGATCCGGTGGAGTACACCATGGAAGGAGTGGTACAGGGGCAGTTGAACACCAGGATTGGCCTGAGCTATCTTGATTTTATCGCTTCCATGATGCGTCAGGATCCGGATGTCATCATGGTAGGTGAAATCCGGGACAATGCCGCAGCCGCAGCCACTATCCAGGCAGCCCTGACCGGCCATAAGGCACTCAGCACCTTCCATACGGAAGATTCCACCGGTGCCCTGCTGCGGCTGATAGATATGGGAATTGAAACCTTTTTAATCTCGTCCACGATAGTTTCCGTGGTTGCCCAGCGCCTGGTACGCAGGGTCTGTACGCATTGCAGCGAACGCTATGAGCCGGACCCGGTCCTTTTTCAGAATCTCGGCATCAAAAATGTCGAACCTGGAAAGTACTTATTCAGCCGGGGGAGAGGATGCAACCTCTGCAATCAGACCGGTTACCGCGGAAGGATCGGTATTCATGAGCTTCTGGTGCTCAATGACAGTATCAGGGATGCAGTCTTGAGCCGGAAAATCTCCAGCGAGATCCGCCAGATTGCCAGATACTCAGCCCGGATGATTTCCATGCGCGAAGATGGCTTTTTTAAAGCAGCTCAAGGGATAACCAACATAGAAGAAGTTCTCCGGGTGCTCTTCTACGGCGGTGATGATGCGGATTATTCACGCGATGCCGAAGAGGTCATCCGGCAGATCAACGGCGAGAATATTGGAAGCAGGAGTCAGGAGCCAGAAGTCAGGAGCCAGAAGTCAGAAGGCAGGAGTCAGGAGTCAGGAGTCAGAAGTCAGGAGTCAGAAGTCAGGAGTCAGAAGGCAGGAGTCAGGAGTCAGAAGTCAGAAGTCAGGAGCCAGGAGAGAGTGGTCAGGAAGGATGACGGGGATGGCCTGTTGCTGAATTCAACGCCATTGCCCCTGGTGGGAGAAAACACCTTGTCCCCCCTCCCATCAGGAACGGAAAAGGGTTCTGGTATATCGGAGCATTCAGCAGGAGAGGAGTGCAGTGAAGAGCCTTCTTCCTCTCAACTGTATCAAAACGGTGAGGCGATTCAGGAGTGCAAAGTACCTGAATTCAGCGGCGAGGTCTACCGGGTCCGCTTTGAAGCTGATACAGTCAGTCTGGAACAGAACCGGATTCGTGATCTTTTCCGAAGATACCAGTCTCTGAAACAGGAATTTGGCGAGGATATCTCAGAGGATCTCCTGGCCGATTTTATTGATTTCATTGTTTACTATACTTCCCTGGCCCAAAAGAGATACGGAGCGGTCTTTGTCGAATTCATTCTTAAGGTGATCGAAGGGCGATGCCCCCGGATCTTTATTCAATTTCAGAGTTGCGAGTCAGCCCGATCAGCTTTTTCCTCTCATCTTGAGAGAGCACGCGGCCAGCGATTCATGGAATTCATGGCCTGATCAGAAAGTAAGGAGAAACGTATTGTGTCCCGGAACAGAATACCACCTGAGAAAAATGCACATCTTTTAAGCTTCTTTCAGACCGGCCAGTCCAAACCAGGCCGTCAGCCAGGAAAGGAAAGATCATTGGCCGGGTTAAAAAAGGATACTATCCGAGATACTCATTCACCTTTACCTGCCTCTCGGACGCTCCAGGAAAAAATGCAGACGGTAAAGGTAGCTTTTATCACTCATACTGAAGAAATCAGCTTTGAAAATTTTCTAAAATTTCGGCCTGATAAACAAAAGTAACAGGCAAAGGTAAAAAAATCATGGGCGGAATACCAGAAAGCAACACTACGATTGAGAAAATGCTGGGAGTGGAATTGAACGCTGCCAGGGTTTTGGAAGAGGCCAAGGAGAAAGGGAACCAGATAGTCCTTCAGGCCAGAGCTGAAGCCCGCAGACTGATAGAGAAAACCAGGGATGATCTGCGGAAGGAGCGGGAGGCACTGGAGCAAAGGCTCAAGGCGGAAGGAGAAGAAGAGGTGGCCAGGATCAAGACTGGCCGGGAGGAAGCCCGATCGAGGATCAATGAGCAGGCACAAAAACAGCGCGAGCAGACGATAGCTGAGATTCGCCGGATACTCTTCGGTAACGGTATTCATTGAGCTCATGTCGGACTGGTGATCGGGAAATGTTACGAGCAGCCTTTCAATATTCCTATGTCAATACCAAACTCCGGGCTTTGAAGAGCCGGCTGCTTGGCCCTGCAGATTATGAAAATCTGCTTGGCGTCTCCGGCTCCAGCGGACTGTCCGAATGCCTCCGGTCCACTGCATATGGGCCGCTCCTTGGCCAGGTCGCAGCCTCCTATGATGGGCTGATACAGTTGTTCTATCAGGATCTGTTTGACTGCTATGCCAAGGTTATCCGCTCGTTGCCGGGAAACCGCAGGCGGCTGATCCAGCACCTATATCAAAAATACGAGCTTGAGAACCTCAAGGCCATTGTGCGGACTATCTGCCAGGGAAAATCAAAAGATGGGGTCGAACAGCTTTTAGTGCCGATCGTCGAGCCTCAGAGCTTTTCTCCCGAAGCACTGCTTCATTCACGGAGCATGGAGGAAGTTCTTATCCAATTGCGGAGAACCTGCTATTATAGACCGCTGAAGAACGCGCTCTACCGCTTTGAAGAGGAAAAAGAAACCTTCCCCCTGGAGATGGCCCTGGATCTCAGCTACTATAATCAATTATGGAAAATCATCGCTTCCCTCAGCCGTGGAGAGCGAAAAATTGTCCGCAGCATCCTTGGCATTCAGATGGATATTCTCAATATAACCTGGATATTCCGGTTCAAGGATATCTATCACTTTTCGCCGGAAGAGATTCTCAATTACGGGCTGACGCAAGGGTGCCATATCTCGCCTGAGCTTCGGAAAAAGCTTGCCTTTTCGGTTGACCGCAAAGATGTAATCACCAATCTGGCGATGACTCCCTACAAAGTCCTGCTGGACAATCCTGATATCAGGGATGCCGAAACCTGCTCCATCCTGCTCTGGCGTTATCTCAGGGCCGAAGCCGGAAGGAACTGGCTGGGATTTCCCTTTCACATCGGTGTTGTTCTGGCTTATGTGCTCTTCAAGGAGATTGAAGTCAGGGATCTTATCAGCATTACGGAAGCCAAACGTCTGAACCTGTCGCGGGAAATGCTTATTGACCACTTGATCTACCCTGTCTCTTGCGATTAAACAACCGGGAGTAGGAGAGCTGCTTATGTTTAAACCTGCCAAAATGGATAAGATCGATCTGCAGGTACCCCAGGACCATATGGCCAAGACAACACAGATCATTGCCAATCTCAAGATACTGCACCTGATGAATGTCCGGAAAACCAGAATTGGAGAGCTGAATCTGGAATCGAACGCGGACAGCAGTCTTCTGCAAAAATATACGGATCTGAAAAACAGGCTGGACAGGATACTGAACCTGATGGAAATCAATTTGATGGGCGGCCCGGAGCCAGTCTCCCCGGAAAATTTGAAGGAGGAAGCGAATCCCCATCAGGATATCACTCAACTGGACTGGGAGGTTCAGCACCTGGAGGATGAAGTTTCGGGCGTGATCGGGGAACTGGACACAGTCGAGAAGGCCAGGAAGCAGAAGGAGGAGCTCCTTCGGCAATTGGAGATCATCACCGCTGCCGGAGTGGACATCGACCGGTTTCGCAGATGCAGGTTCCTGTATGTGGCCGCAGGATTGATCCCGCTGGATAATCTGGGACGGATGGAATTCAGCCTGTCAAACCTCTATCACCTGATCGTTCCTTCGGTAGCCATCGATAAGCAGCGTCTGATCTTCGTTTTCGGCTCCCGCCGGGACAGGGATAAAATCGACAGAGCCTTACGGAGCGCTTACTTTGATAAGCTGGAAATTCCTGAGCAGGATGAAAATCCTGATCTGCGCAGCCTTGAGAACCTGCGCACCCGGATCCGGGAATTGGAAGCGGAGAAGTCCGTCATCCAGGCCCGGATGGAAAAAATGAAAAAGCAATTGACCGGACGGCTCGATCAATTGAGGCACAAGGTCCTCCTGTCTATAGCTGTCCTGGAGATTGGAAAATCTTATGACAAGGTTGGCCAGATTTATCATATCTCCGGATGGGTGCCGCAGAGAGTGGTCCCTTTGCTGGAGCGCGAGGTCCTGGAAGCGACTGATAATCAGGTCAGGGTTGCTGTTGTCTCCTCCAATGCCGTATGGCAGATCGGGGATCTTTTGAAGATTCCAACCTGCTTCCAGAATCCGTTTCTGCTCAGGCCGTTTGAGAAGCTGGTGGCCGGCTACGGCATCCCTTCCTATCGGGAAGTCGAGCCGACCTTTTTCTTTGCCCTGAGCTTCCTGGTTATGTTCGGTGTCATGTTCGGCGATGTGGGACAGGGGCTGGTTCTGTTCCTGCTGGGATTATTCGCCTATAGAAAATCCGCCAGAGAGAACGTGCGGGATGCATGCCTGATTATCATGGAATGTGGCATTATGTCCAC
The DNA here is from genome assembly GCA_040755755.1 of bacterium. NCBI lineage: Bacteria > bacterium. The sequence goes on from JBFLZW010000034.1 coordinate 54,529, forward strand.
AATTTTCGGCTTTCTTTATGGCTCGGTGTTCGGCTTTGAGCATCTCATACCTGCGCTCTGGTTCAATCCTATGGGAAATATCTATTACTTCATGAAAATAACTGTGGGCTTCGGCATGCTTGTCATCAGTATCGGACTGATTTTAAATATCGTTAATTCCATTGAGAACCGTAACTATAAGGAAGGTATTCTCGGGGAATTCGGCATTATAAGCCTGATTTTTTACTGGGGATGCATCGGACTGGCCCTGCCCTATCTCACGACCGGAAAATTGCCTGTCAATGCCGGGTATCTGCTGCCTGTACTGCCCCTCTCTCTTATGGTCTTATTCCTGAAAGAGCCGTTGTTCAACCTGTATGGCAGGCTGGTGCTGAAGAAAAATCTACCGATCCTTCCTGATAAGCCGGGACTTTACTTCATGGAATCCCTGATCGAGATTGGTGATACGGTTATCGCTTTCCTCTCTCATACCGTTTCTTTTGTCCGTGTCTCTGCCTTTGCTCTGGCCCATGCAGGTTTATTCCTGGCTGTTTTTACCCTGGCCAGGACTTCGGAGGGCATGAGAGGGGGGACCTTATGGTATGGCCTGATTGTGGTCCTGGGAAATATCGGAATTATTACCATTGAGGGTCTGGTGGTATCTATCCAGACCATCCGCCTCGAATACTATGAGTTTTTTACCAAGTTTTTCCAGGGAGGAGGAGAAATCTACCGGCCTTTACAGGGGATTCAATAAGACAACTGGAAGAAAGGAGATGAAAGTCATGACAATGGACAGGGGAATGCGATCGAAGAGGTTGCCGGTGGTGCTCGTGGTGCTGTTTGTGGTGAGTATGCTTGGGGTGACCCTTGCCTTTGTTGGACCGGTGTACAGCAGCGCTGGTGAGGAGGGAGCAGTCAGTAAGGAGTCCAGGAACCCGGATAGCGTGAGCTGGGGCTTCATGGCGGCGGCAGTGGCTACGGGGCTGTCGACGATCGGGGCGGCCATAGCGGTGGGGCTGGTGGGTTCATCGGCCATGGGGGCCATGAGTGAGCGGCCGGAGATGGCAGGCC
>JBFLZW010000035.1 GCA_040755755.1 bacterium
TAAAAATTAATAAAACTAAATGCCAATCTAACCATTTAATCTTCTTCCGGCTTCCAACTCTTGATTCCTGGCTCTTCTTGCACCAAAGTTTGAACAAAATTTCTATTGTACGGGCAGTAAGGGCCTAACCTTTTTAACAAATAACTTCATACTTCCTGCCCTTACTATTGCTTTATTTTATAAATGCCGATGGCAAGTAGAATTATTTTTTAAATGGATCAAACAACATCTCAGAATAAAGGTCTTTTACGGAACTTCAGAAAATGCCGTAAGAACTCAAATATGGATAGCAATCTCGGTATATGTCCTTGCAGCTATCATAAAAAAGCGTCTCAATTTGGATCACAGTCTCTACACTATTTTACAGATTTTAAGCGTGAGTATATTTGAGAAAGAACCAATTTTACAAATACTTAATAAACAGGAATGTAAAATCCAAGAGACCAGCCCTTATAAGCAATTGTTATTATTTGACTAATAACCGGACACTAGTGATACATCCTTTATACCTGAGTCCTTCGCCCGGTGATATAATTTTCGAGCATCTTGTTGACTCGCTCAAGCTCGTTTGATTTTTCTTCGGTTTCCTTCAAAAGCTCCTCGATCCTCTGCTCGGCTAGTTTTCGTTCCGTGATATCTTTGAAAACGAGGCCGATTCCCATAGTGTCACCGTGATCGTTTTTAATATGGGAGAAGGAAGCCAGCACAAATTTCTTTTTATTATCCTTGGTAGTGATTTCAAATTCAAGGTCCCGTTTGGATGCAGTGCTTTTTACCATTTCCTGAAAGGATTCCTTCGTGCCGGAAGAATAGAACAGGTGGCCAAGATCAATATTGGCCATCTCATCGCGGGAATAGCCGGTGATTTTCGAGGATGCGGGATTTGCGGACAAAATCTGAGCTTCGGGATTGAGAATAATAATCCCGTCGAGTGATGTTTCGAACAGGTTCCGGTACCGCTCTTCGGATTCCCGGAGTTGACTTTCCAGCCTGGCCTTCTCCTGTTCAAAAAGCAACCGCTGTAAATTCTCTTTAATTACATAAGGAATGCGTTCAACGTAATTATCCTTCTTGATGACGTAATCGAAAGCCCCCTCTTTCATAATCTGGACAGCGATATCTTCACTCCCATGAGCAGTGATAATGATAACCGGCAAATCAGGCTTTATCTTCTTCAAGGAGCGCAGGACACTTAAGCCGTCCATTTCCGGGAGCGAGTAGTCGAGGAGGATAATATCGAATTCGTTTTCATTCTTGATCAGATCCAGGCACTCCTCGCCTGAAGAGACGTGAGTGAAGAAGTACTGCATGGTGCTTTTGTCCAAAACACGCTTGACCAGCTTGGCCTGAATCAAGTCATCTTCTACCAATAATATCCGGGGATTCTGGACTTGCATTGAGGTACTCTCCTTTCAGTAAATTATCTCATTGACTGTCAGCCAATAGTACTCGATAGAGCGAATTTTCTGGTTAAATTCATCATAATCCAATGGCTTGATAACATAGCTGTTGGCATGGTATTCGGAGCATTTCTCCAAATCGGTCCGGTTGCTGGAAGTAGTTAATATTACCACCGGGATGTGCTGCAACTGCGGTGATTGCTTGATCCTGCGCAGAATCTCAAGGCCATTGATTTTCGGCAGATTAATATCCAGCAGGATCAGGTGAGGGTAAACAAACTCCTCGCCCGATATCTCGGTATTCTGATTGAAAAGATAGTTAAAAACCGCTTCTCCATCTTTGATAACTGTTAACTGATTATTAAATCCACTTTTTTTTATAGCCCGTTCAACCAGTTTGATATGAACTGGATCATCCTCAACCAGGAGAATATTCATATAATTGTAAATCCTATCCAGGGGGTTGTCTTATATTTTTCTTACCGGAAGGGAAAAATAAAATGTAGACCCCTTTCCTTTTTCCGATTCAACCCAGACCCGGCCTTTATATCCTTCAATAATACGTTTGACAATGGTTAACCCGACTCCGGTGCTATTTGGATCCTTAACCTCATTGAGTGTCTGGAAAATATCGAAAATCTTCTGATGGTATTTCGGCTCGATACCGATCCCATTGTCCTGAACAGAGAAGATGTGGTAATTATCGCTGACTGTATGGTTAATGGTGATACTGGGATTCCGGTTATCTTCTCCCATGAATTTGACGGCATTATTCAGCAGGTTGACCAGGGCAAGCACAATCATTTCCTTGTCACAGAAAATAGTCGGCATATCTTCACCGATTATCAGCTTAACCCCTTTTTCTTTCAGAGATAATTTAACCTTATCGACCGACTCCTGAATAATCTTTCTGGCAGGCACCTCCTCACTGCGATTCTGCCCCCTGCCGACGCGGGAAAGATCGAGCAGGTCCCGAACGAGCAGACCCAGGCGATGAACACTGTTTTTAATATCCAGAAGAAATTCCCTCCCCTGCTCGTCCAGTCGATCGGAGTAGTCTTCCAGGAGTGCTCCGGCCAGTCCCTGCAGTGAAACCAGGGGAGATTTCAAGTCATGAGAGACGGTATAGACAAAGTTTTCCAATTCGGCATTCTTGAGCTTCAGCTCCATATTTCTGATCCGCAGTTCCTCTTCCAGATTCATCCTTTTGGTAATATCCCGGACTATGCCGATAACCGAGCTTGTTGTGCGCTCCTGTCCCTGTATCTCCAGACAGGCGGGGACTGAAGTAATTTCAAGCCAATGGCCGTATTTATCTTTTTTAACCTGCTGCAGGGCGGATTTTCCCTCTTTCAGAATCTCTTCGATCGGACAGATGTCCTCACAGGGAGAAGTCCGGCCAAAAAATATCTCAAAGCAATGCTGGCCTACCTGGTCACCATACATATCGAGAAGTGGCTGGTTGAGGAATTCAATCTCTCGCCGCTCATTTTTGATGATAATCCCGTCTCCCATATTCAGGAGAGCATTGCTTAAGTTATAATCTTCTAATTTAATGGCTTTTTTCGGGGGGGTCACAAGGATTCCTCTTTCTTTGGGCTGGGATTGGCTCTCTCTTAAGTTATCCGTGCATCCTGTCGGCCAGCAGGTTTTTCATGAAATATCCTTTCGTTGATATACCTCATTAATAGTATTATGCAAAGAAAGGGCAAAGTCAATAAATAAACAAAAATAACTATCGGTTAATTGCTCAACAAACTGCTCTCAGCGCCTGCAAAACTAACCGCCAAAGCGGCGCGGCTGGGTAAAGCGGTCAATGAAAAGAGCAATGACATTCATGTGAAGAATAGCCGTGCACATTCCCTCGACCCGGGTTCCATAGTTTCTCACGAAAAAGGTAAAAATGCCGATGCCGATGCCGTAAATGATTTTCCCCCGGCTGGTCACTGGACTGGTGACCCAGTCAGTGGCCATAAAGAAGGCCCCCAGGATTAACCCTCCAGCCAGGATTTGAAAGAGAGGGTCCTTGCCAAAAGCGATGGAGAAAATGGCTGTAGTGATCAGAATGCTGCCCGGAATATACAGATCGATATGCTTCCGGTAAATGAGGTAAGCGGCGCCGATCAGCAGGGCTAACGAGGACCCCCCAAGAACGCCGCCGATATTGCCAAGAAGCAGACTCCCATAGCCCGACAGCGTGCTGAAGACCGGCGACCCTGCCCGGCTGATAGCCAAAGGGGTAGCGGCAGTAATCCCATCTATCCTTTTCCCTGATACAAGGTCAGTGATAATCACCCCGTTTTCAAAAAATCTGGCGGTCAGAAGTTGAGTGAATGCATAAGATTTCCACCAGAGAGGTTTAATATATTCTTCCACCAGGGGATGATAGACGGTAAAGACAAAGAGAAAAGTCCGGGCAAACAAAGCAGGATTGAAGATGTTTTTCCCCAGTCCTCCAAAGAGCTCCTTGGCTATGGCAATAGCCATTATCCCTCCCAGGGCTGCCAGCCACCAGGGAGTAGTCGGCGGCAGGGAGAGTGCCAGGAGCAGCCCGGTCACGACAGCGCTCCCATCGGTAAGGCTGAAAGGCCGATGAAGAACCGCCCGGATGAAGAATTCGGTCAGGGTGGTTGACAAAATACAGACAAAGGTTACAAAAAGTGCATTGACACCGAAAAAATAGACTGCCAAGAGCAGGGTCGGGATAAGAGCGATGATTACATCGCGCATGGCTTCGGAAATACCGTCGGAAGTTTTAATGTGAGGAGGAGGGGTGACTATTAACGGATATTCCTTCATGAAGTTTAACCTCTCATCATTTCATCATAGGTTTTCTCTTTTGGGCCATTATCTGGGCTTTGGCCTTTCTGATAAGCTGAATCATCGGTCTGCGGGACGGACAGACAAAGGCACAGGAGCCGCATTCCATACAATCCAGGGCCCCGCATTCATCCGCCTCACGGTAGCGTTCCTTTTCCGAATAATATCCAATCAGGTTCGGCGTCAGGAACATGGGGCAAATGTCAGCGCATTTTCCGCATTTCAGGCAAGGCCAGTATCTATCGGGATCAGGAACCAGATGCCGGGGAAAGACCACGATTCCGGATGTTCCTTTGACGATTGGAATATCAAGGTTTGCAATAGCAAAACCGGTCATCGGCCCGCCAACGACTATTTTCCCCGGCGGGCCATCTTTCCATCCGCCGCAGAAAGAGATCAGATGGCTGATAGGAGTTCCCAGTTTGGCCAGGATGTTCTGAGGAGTCTGTATTCCCGGCCCGCTCACCGTCAATACCCTCTCGATCAGCGGCTTGCCGAACCTGACGGCTTCATAAACGGCCAGAACGGTTCCTGCATTCTGGACAACGGCACCGACCTCGCTGGGAAGTTTCCGGAGAGGAACTTCCCGGTTGAGCACCGCTTTGATAAGCTGTTTCTCACATCCTTGCGGGTACTTGGTTTCAAGGGCAACTACCTGGATGTTGGAAAATCCGGCTGCTTCGATGCGCGCACGAACAGCCTGTATAGCGTCAGGTTTATTATCTTCAATGCCGATATAGGCGCTCTGAGCTTCGATGGCCCGCAGGACCAGGTTGACCCCTTTCAGGATGTCATCCATCCGTTCCAGAAGCAGACGGTGATCACAGGTCAGGAAGGATTCACATTCACAGGCGTTGATAACCAGACTGTCAATCCGCTTGTCCTTGGGCGGGTACAACTTGACAAAGGTCGGGAAGGCAGCCCCCCCCATGCCCACGATACCGGCCTCTTTGACGAGCGTCTTTATCCTTTCTGCCGGCTCTTCTTCCGGATTGGCTATCTCCGGAAAAGGGACCGACTCCTGATTCCGGTCCGGAATGATGATAATGCTCATCATATCCACCCCGGTGAAATGAGGGTGAGGTGCGATCGATTCGACAATGCCGGAAACGCTTGCATGGATCGGTGCAGAGATGAAAGACTCGGATTCGGCGATTTTCTGGCCTGCCTTGACCTGCTGTCCGACTTTTACCAGAGGCTTACAGGGGGCACCGATATGCTGACTTAAAGGAAGAATTATTTTTTCGGATATCGGTGCGGTAACAATAGCTTTATGTTCTGTCTCGTGTTTGTGATGCGGAGGATGAATTCCTCCTCTAAAAGATGATAATTGCATACCTTTTTCCCGATCGATTAAAGGATAGAAGGATGAGACTTTTTGTTCATGAGATTCAGTGAGCTGATTCTTCAGCTATTTTGGGTTCGATATTGAAAAGGATCAGCTTAAATAATGGCCACCCCTCCATACAGGCAATATAGGCATGGATAGTAGTAAAAATAACATAGAACCACATGATGGCGACATGGATGCCGGTAAAAAATTGTTCCGCCTGCTGAACGGACCCAAAATAAACTGCCAGGCCGGCTAATAAAAATCTGGGCCACAGGATCAAAAACCCGGTTATGCCCTGAATGATTAACATAATCCAGAAAAGGTTGTAGGTCAGCTTTTGCATCGAGGCATACTTGGCGATATGAGGATAATGGTCCTCAAGGAAAAGATAGTATTTGAGGACTGCGGGCGTATTGAGAATATCCTCCTTCCCGAAGGCGAAATCCTGATAGGTTTTTACCTGCCCATGGAAGGCATACCAGAATCTGACGAGAAGATTGGCCAGGATAACGATCATGAAACAGTAGTGGTGAATCTTCATCTGAGTGTGCTGCGGTTTGAGCCAGTCGAACCGAAGGCAGAGGCCGGTAAAAGTAAGGCCTATGATAGATATCAGATGGATCCAGTGCATCAGTCTGACCGGCGACAGAATGTATTCCTTTTCCGTTACCGGATTATAGTTACCTTTGAGAAACCGGTTTTGGAAACGGCCACTCAGAATATTGCCCAGGAAGTGAAGAAGGATGACAATCAGTGAGAAACCAAAGATACCTACTGCGATGCGATCAATGACAGGATACGCAACCATGCCTCTTTTACCTCCGGGAAAGATTATCGGTCCTGATGATTAATTATGACACCTTAATTACGAGGTCGTAAAACTGTTGAGGCTTTTAAATTACCAAAAGGGCTTGTAAGCACAAGAAGCCCCTCCATATATAGCACAGATATATTTTTTTTGTCAAGCATAAAGAGGCGCGTTTATGATTAAATCCTGACTTATTGAAGTATGAAGCCTCTACAGATTGAACCGGAATGAGGCAGTATTTGCATTTTTTCTCCGAAGCAGGCTTTCGGAGATAGCGATAAAATCATAGGTGATATTAGCTGCATTTTTAACATATTATTACTATATTTTTACTATGTATTAAGCTTCTTTTTTTGCACTTCTTATGCTTCAAGCTCATCATATTGACTTACAGAGGAGATTACCCTATGTCCGCCAAAGCAAAGCTGATAAATAAAAACTCTGTGACCAGTTTCCTGAACGGCTGCATTCTTTCTCTCATGCTGCTTCCCATCCTTTTCTCCCTCCCTGTCTCCAGTGTCCGGGCCGCAGCTCCACCTGCTCAACCCCTCAGCGGACCGGGCGGGTCCGATTACCCGCACACCGGAGTCATCTCCTCTGTCCATGGGCAGGGAGATCTTAAATATTATATCTTTGAACCGCATGGACCGAAACCCGAGATTGCGCCGCTCATTGTTTTCGCTCATGGATGGGGTGGCATAAATCCTACCGACTATGGCAGTTGGATCAACCATCTGGTCAGAAACGGGAATATTGTGGTTTATCCCGTGTATCAGACATATCGAGACATGTTCACGGGATTCTCAGCATATACCGCACATTGCATGACAGCCATCCAGGATGCCCTGGAAGAGCTCCGGAGGCCAGGGCATGTAACACCGGAGCTTGATAAATTCGCAACGGTAGGACACTCTCTTGGAGGGCTTCTGGCGGCTAATATTGCTTCCTCCTGTGCAGCCGCAAGAGCGGCAGGGCGGGCTGATCTGCCTGTCGCCAAAGCGGTTATGTCGGTCGAGCCGGGCGGAACGCCGGTTTTGCCGCTCGAGGATTTATCCCCGATTCCCGCTGATACGCTTTTGCTTACCGTGGTAGGCGATCAGGACAAAATCGTCGGCAGTTTTGATGCCAGGAAAATTTTTTCCCGCACCTCGCAAATCCCGCTTGAGAACAAGGATTTCATCACTCTGGTGTCTGACTATCATGGACAGCCTGCCCTGGTTGCAGACCATTTTGCCCCAACGTGCGAATCACCTCTGGGCAGCAGCCTGATGCCCAGCTTGAGCGATGTGTTCGGTGGTCAGAAATACGCCTCTAATGCCCTTGATTTTTATGGCACCTGGAAATTATTCGATGCGCTCACCGATGCCGCCTTTTATGGGAAAAACCGGGAATATGCTCTTGGCAACACTCCGCAGCAGCGCTATATGGGCACATGGAGTGATGGCAGGCCGGTAAAAGAGATGGAAGTCACCGATACGCCGTAGCAGTTGTCCCGGTTATATGCCTGAAGTATTTCGGATAAAATATAAAACCCGGCCGATGCTCTCCTCGTCATCGGCCGGGCAACCATAAAGGATGTAATTTTGCAGTGTGGGAAGCCTGCCAGGGGTTTCCCCCGGCAGGGTGCCTTTATGGCTTTAAGGCTGGCACTCACCCCTGAAGTAAGCCCACTCTTCACATTCAGTCTTGTCGCTGAAGATGCAGACTCCGTACTGGCTCCCATCTGCATCGGTTCTGATTTCACTGATTCCGCCATTTTCTTTGCAGTAGGCCGAAGCAGGATTGCCTATGCCGACACTTCCTGTCTGGCCGCCGAGTTGAGGAGCTATCTCAGGACCGCCGTAAAATTCGGGGCCTTCGTAAGACGACTGGCACTCACCCCTGAAGAAAGCCCAGGCATCGCATTCGGTCCCGTCACTGAAGATGCAGACTCCATTCTGAGAGCCGTCTTCAGCGGTTCTGATTTCATAGATGCCGCCATTTTGTTCGCAGTTGACCGCTGAAGGATTGGGTATGCCGGTATTTCCCGTATTTCCATCATAGCGGGGTGCCACGGGCTCCGGCCTGGACGTGGTGTCTTCACAAGACTGGCACTCGCCCTTGAAGTACAGAGAATCGGGGCATTCACATCCATCACCATAGATGCAGACCCCGCGCTGGCTGCCGTCTTCATCGGTTATGATTTTGTAAGTTCCGCCATGTTCCTTGCAGAAGGTTGCAGCAGGATTGGCTAAGCCGATATCGTTTGTATGGTCATTGGAACCGGCAAGTATGCCGCTGAAGTTGTAATTAAACGGACCGAAGCTGCTGTTAAAAGGATTGGCCGACCAGCTCGATGTACCATAGGTACCGAAAGAATTCCTGGACCAGTCAACCGGATTGGAACCGGCAGCAGTAGAGGGGAGCCCAAAGAGGCTGGAATTGCTGATGGAGAAAGAATTATTGAACCCGAACAGGTTAGAGCTGCTGGTCGAATTGCTGCCGCTCCAGCCAAAATTGAAGGCATTGGCAGGATAGCTGGACCAGACCGGGGCTGCATTGAAGGTGTTGCCATAAGAATTTCCGAAAGAGGCAGCGGTCCTGCTGTATCCGCCAAGGTCGGCAAACGGGCTGTAGCTGGTGAGTCTGCCGAAGCTATAAGAGCTTGCTGGTGCGATCAGAACCGGCTTGGCAAAGAGCAGCGAGGGCTGCGGCGATATCAGGTATTTGTCAAATATTGGCTCGGGAACTTCTTTACCGGGGCCGATCGATACTATTCCAACTTCCGCATATGGGTCATCCGGGGCTACGAGATTATCCGGGATATTATTGCCTTCAGATACCCCCTTGCCAATGCCGATCGATACTATTCCGACTTCCGCGTGCGGATCATCCGGGGCTGCGACAACGATTTTTTCTTCCCTCGAAAACCCTTTGTCAATCTTCCTTTGGGCAATCGACGGGGTAGTAAAAAAGCATACTAAAGCCAATGAGGTTACTGCAAAGAAGAGTTTGTTGAATCCAGTCTTGCGTTTCATGATTGATGCTCCTTTCGATATTCCTCTGTTAGAAACTATCTTACTTAACCTATACTGAAGAAGAGAGATTGGAAAATCTTATAATAATATGCAGCTACTTTACCCTTAAATTTATCTGAACCTGAATTCTGCAATAGGAGTAATGCAAGGGTCATGCCAGGACAATTTCTCTTGAATTTTCTGGATACAGGATCAGGAGAGCGGCAGAGGACTGGCAAAAGGCCCAAAACTTCTGGCTGGTTTGGGGATCGAGGGCATAACGTGGAGGGGATACCTGTGCGCAGGTATCAGATTTCTGAGAAACCACACTCAAAACCGGGAAATTTTATATCAAAAATCTGAGAGTTTCTTTCAGAAATTTGATGATAGCTGAAAACCCCATGAAAAAGCTGCTTAAAACAAATAGCTCACCGTCGCGGAGTATGATTGCTTCTGATATTTCTCTGATGATGAGGAAGGGTCTGTCCGGGAGAGCAGGTACTTCATTTCCAGAGAATAATTATCTCGAATATCCTTCGAGAGACTCAATACCAGGACATTATTCGATTGTTCAATGGTATCATCATCCGGCACCGAGGATATGGTGGGCTCCTGAGAATCGTATTTACAAAGCTGCAATTGCCCGTAGCATTGCAGGGTCACCTCCCAGCACAGCGGCAATGCAGTGAGAATTGAGAACTGATGGGCGTTGAACGAGTATTCTGCGTGGTCTGAAGTGTTCCTTTGAAGAGCATAGGCTGGGTTGATAAGAAGGCCATGAATCCACTGACAGCCGAAAGAAAGCTCATAGAAGGTGTCGGCATGTTCCTGAACAAGGGTTCCCCGATGTTTTTCGAACCGGAAGATCTCCACCTTGGCGCTGAGGCAGCCGGTCAGGGTGCTGGTGAAAAGGGCATTGGTCATGAATTGGATCTGGTGATTTTTTGAATCAAGAAATTCCCGGTCCACGTAGTTCCGGTGATGGTATAAGTATCTGATGCCACTATCAAAAGCGTTTTCACAGTATTTCAATACTACCCCACTGTTCCAATACCGATATCCATATTCGCCCTGAATGGGCACATCTTCAGCGCGAGAGATGCTCTTGTATTTTACCTTGCCGAGGACCTCAGAGGAGACTTTTGGTGAGATAAGGAGGGAAAGTCCCAGGTCAGCCTGATTGAGGAGAATATTTTCATCCTCGCTTACCATCACCCTGGAACCATTTTGGAAACGAAATACACCTCCAAGGCGTTTGGAATGAGGGAATAATGAAATCCTGGAATCCAGGTGGACACTGGGAAACAAATGATTTGTCTTTGATGCGGCCTGGGTGAGCACGATATTATCATATCCCAGGGATAATCTGCCCGTAACTTTGCCGTTCTCAGTTCCCGGAGCGGAACGAGGGCAGGAAAATGTTCCGATAAGTGCAAGCAATAAAATGATAATCCTTCTCACTGACCCGTAACTTCTTGAGCCCCTGGTCAGGGCTGCTTCTCTGGATCCAGCTCCTTGGCCCGCTTGTAGAAGTTGTGCGTTTTTTGCTGTAATTGTTGAATCTGGCTTGCGAGCCGGGACTTTTGCTCTTTCAGGAGCTCGATTTGCCTGTCTATACTGTTTCGGGATAGGATTAAATCAGAGGGTGAAGAATCGACACCCTCTCTCCCGACAATGAACGATGGGGCCCCGGTTTCCGGGCTGGCTGGAGGAGACATCGGCTGGCTCTCCAGGGGAGGGACCCCGCGTAAGGGGGGGGTAGCCAAAATCATCGGAGGCGGTTCTTCCTTACCCCCTTCCGGCTCCCCGCCTTGCCCGCTGTTGGTCTTGGAGGCCGGTTCCCGGTGGGCAATCTTTCGTTCTTTGACCATGAGCGTATCATCAAAAAAACTCATCCCATCAGCAAATTTTCTTACTTTATCGCGGAGCGCTTTTTCGCTCTCCAGCCTGGTAACCTGGGCCTCGATCTGGAATATTCTGGCCTTGAGCAATGCAGCCTGGTCGGAGAGGAAATCGGCTTTTTTGCGGATTTGCGAAGAAGTATCGTTATCCTGAACTTCCAGGTTTACTTTCAGCGTTTCAAAAGCTACCGGTTTTTCGAGGCCTTCGGATTCTTTCAGGTATATCAGCAAGTGCTTTAAAAGAGCCTTCCGCTCCCTCTCACCCGGTTGCTCTTCGAGCCGTTTCACCAGAGCGGTGATCGCCAGTGAATATTTTTGCCTCAGTTGTGATTCGGTATCCGCTGTCTGCCTCGAAACAGTTTCCAGACTGGATACCAGCCGCTGAGAATCCTGCATCAGCGAATCCAGTTTCCGGTTTCCCCTCCCTTCCGATTTTTGCTTTTCCTGTAAAATTTTCTCTGCCAGCCGGTCGATTTCCTTGAATAATCTGGTCTTTTCCGATTGCTGCTCAGCCAGCACCCGGCTGAGCCGGGAAATAGTGTCAGCCATGTCTGGAGACCAGGAAGGGGCGGCATCCGGGGCCGCTATTGCGGTGTATGCAGGGGACGCTCCGAAAATCAGAAGAATGCCAGCCAGCACAATCCATCCGATCAAATTCTGACTCCTGACTCCTGACTCCTGACTCCTGAACTTACTCATAATCCCTTTCATGGTATTTTTGCCTCGTTGTATCATGCTGCTCTATAGAAGATTACTCGATCAGTTTATATTTTTCCAGCTTATAATATAACGCGCTGGTCTTTATCCCCAGAATCTCCGCCGCCTTTGTTTTCACCCCGCCTGCTTTCTCCATTGCCCGCTTGAGGAGCTGGAGCTCCAGACTTTCCAGATTTGGATTGAGCGATAAATCTTCTTCAGACAAATGCACACCATTCAGCTTGTCCTTTTCCAGGAAAACGGGGAAATCGCAGAGCTGAATCTCGTCCCTGTCGCACAGAACCAGTGCCCGTTCTATCAGATTCTCAAGCTCCCGGATATTACCCGGCCAATCGTATTCCTGCAACGCCTCGATGGCTGTTGGGGCTATTTTCGATACCGGCTTCTTGAGTTCAACCCCTTTCTTCCTCAGGAAATGATCGACCAGAAGAGGAATATCCTCCTTCCGATGCCGCAGGGGCGGCAAATCAAGAGGAATGACATTTAAGCGATAGTATAAATCCTCCCTGAACCTGCCCTGTTGAGCCAGCTCAAAAAGGTTTTTATTCGAAGCCGCAATAACGCGCACATCGACTTTTTTTGTATGCTCTCCGCCTACCCGGTCAATTTCCTTCTCCTGAAGAACCCGCAGGAGCTTTACCTGCACATTCTCGGAAATATCGCCGATCTCGTCCAGAAAGATCGATCCGCCGTCAGCCAGCTCGAACTTGCCCCGCTTTTGCCTGATGGCATTGGTGAATGCACCTTTCTCATGCCCGAAGAGTTCGCTTTCCAGTAACCCTTCCGCCAGGGCACCACAATTCACCTTGATGAAGGGATTATCCTTGCGGGAGCTGAGATTATGAATAGCGTGGGCTATCAGCTCTTTGCCCGTGCCGCTTTCCCCGGCAATGAGGACCGAGGAGTCTGTCGGGGCGATCTTCCTGATCTGCTCGAAAACAAGCTGCATCGGCTTCGACTGCCCGATGATCTGACCAAAGTTATACTGCTGGGAGACCTGGGTACGCAGGTACTGGTTCTCCTCGCCAAGACGCTGGTTTTCCTCCCGGACGGCTTTATTTTGCAGCACTTTTCTGATTCTGGTCCGAAACTCTTCGAGGGAAAGAGGCTTGCTCACACAGTCCGATGCGCCTTTAGTCATTGCCTGGACAGCAAGCTCCATCGTTCCATAGGCCGTTATCAAAACCACATCGGTTTCCGGGTTGATTTTTTTTATTTCTTCGAGTACTTCAAGGCCGCTCACCGGCTCCATGCGGTAATCGGTGATTACCAGATCGAGATTCATCTTTCTGCACAGCAGGAGCCCTTCCTTCCCGTCTTTGGCCGAGTGCACCTCATGCCCCTCTCGCCTGAGGCTGTAGCACATCCCTTCCCGCATGGTGGAATCATCCTCAATCACCAGGATCTTTCTCATGCAACTTCTCTCCTTCCTGCAATACCTCGACGATACATCCATGAAGAGTCCCGGCTAAACCGGGATCCGGATCGCGGCCGTGGTCAGTCCGCCTTCCCGGCTTTGAATCTCGATACTCGCCCCATGATCGGACAGGATTTTCTGCACAATAGCCAGCCCCAATCCCGCCCCCTTCTCCCTGGTCGTAAAAAAGGGCTCAAACAGCCGTGACAGGTTGTCATGCGGAATCCCCGGCCCATTGTCACTGACCACAACTTCCATCAGGCCATCCTTTTTTTCCGCCCGGACAGTTATTTTCCCCTGGGGAATGCCACCCTGTTGTATCGCTTGCAGTGAATTTTTTAAGATATTTATGAATACCCGCTTGAATTGCTCCGGGTCAACGGAGACTTTCAGGCGAGGTTCGATCTCGGACCGGAACTCGATGCTGGCTCCTTCAAATTCCAGGGCCAGCATCGAATAAGCCGCCTGGATCAGCTCCTCCAGGTAAATTTCAACCTTCTGAGGCGGTTTGGGCTTGGCGAAATCCAGAAACTCGGTAATGATCTGGTTCAGTTTCTTCACCTCTCTGGTGATTTTTTCAAGATGCTCCTTTGCAGGAATAGCAGCCATAGCGGAGCTTTGTCCATCCTCCGCCTGCCCAAGCTCCTCTGCCAGAATGCCGGCGAACAGCTCGATGCCGCCCAAAGGATTTCGGATCTCATGAGCCACATTGGCAAGCATCAGTTTCATCTGGGCATCCCTCTTTAAGATAGAAAGGCGCATCTGCTCAATGGTTCTTCCCAAAAACCCTATCTCGTCATTGGCCCGGATTTTGATTTCAGTTTTGAAATCCCCGGATCCGATATTCTCGATAGCGGCCACTAATTTGTGAATCGGATTGGTAATCGTCTTCGAGACAATATAGCCGATAGCCAGACTTATCAGAATACATGCCAATCCGAAGGTCATGACGTTGCGTTGAAATTTTTGTAAAATTTCCAGAAAGACCGCACTGGCATCTACTCCTACTATTGCAATAACCTTGCCATCGAGCAGCACCGGCGCATACCCTGACTTATAATAATTCCCATCCTCACCTAAAAACAGGACCGAAGCCATGCCCTTCTTCTGCCAGACACTTTCAAGCTCGAGCTGATCAAACTTCAGTTTCAGATACTCGGTTCCGATCGCGATTGCAGGCTGAGTATCGAGCAGGCTGCGGTTATTTTTATCGAAAACGTAAATCCGATTGGCTGCGGTCGCCTGCCTGATCTGGTCCAGCTGCACAATCAGATTCCGGTAAGTCAGACCGGACTCATTGCCGGGGGTGAGCTGTTTGACGATATCTCCATCCAGGTGAAGAGCAATGGTCCGGGCGATATCGATCAGACGCTGGCCAAGCTCCTGGTCGAGATAGTGCCGCGTATACCCGTAAAAGTACCATCCACAGGCAAGAACCGATAAAAAAATCAATACGCCGAAGATTATAGCCAGTTTATTGCTGATTTTATACATTCTTAATGTAAGGAGCGGTCCTCGACCACGATATTCGATACAGGCATCTCTGGTTTGAGATTTTTTACACTCCTGACCTGTCCGATTTTTCCTGTACCACCGCCTAAAATATGCTTATCCTTCAGGCGATCCAGGACTTCCTGCTCAAAGTTATAGTGTATGGGTCGCAGTTCTACGATATCCTTCCCACGACGACATACTCTTACAATCTCCCCGTGCTCAACCTTTTTCAGAATAGCGCTCAGATTATCTCTGAGCTGCTTGACCCCTACGGTTTCCATATCATTCTCCTCATCGGCAATCATTTGCTTTACAATAATAGCCACATTTTTCGGCTTCTGTCAATTCACCGGCAGTATCGAGTATGCAGCCTGTGTCTCTCTTCTGATTCTCTGGCATATACTGTCACTTTCCCCCTTATTCAGCAATGAGTTATTTCATCCTGCACGAAATAAATATATTAAACAAGTAAATTTATCATAAAATTACTGCAAAACAAGATAAAAAAAGCGTGACAAATTGAAACTTATATCGTATGATACCGCGCATTCGTTACTAACCTATCAGTAATCTTTATTATCATATTTTATAACCTATTTACTTATAAACCTAATATACCAAGAAAGGAGGAATGTTCTCGGAAATATCGTGTCTTACCCTGCAAATTGAGGCTCATGAGGTATCGATTCCATTTGGTTCAGGAGACAGCATAGAATTCAAAGATTACCGGAACAGCAAAAAATAACAGCAATGCTCGAACCTTACCGTTATTAATTTTAGCCTGAAATAGGAGATTGTAGTGTCATTACGGCGTCAAACCATAAGCAATACTGTCATGAGCGGTATGTTCTCGAAAATTGTGCAAGCATTTCTCATTTTATTGTGTACAGGTCTTGTTTCCACTTCCACTGCTACTGCTCTGGCTGCCTCATTGCCAGCACAGCCATCAACCGGGCCTGGGAGTACGGATTATGCCCACAGCCAGATTATCAGCAGCAGTCATGGTGCAGGTACCCTGCAATACTATATTTATGAACCGGACTCGCCAAAGCCGAGCCGTGCACCCCTGATTGTCTTCCTGCATGGATGGGGAGGAATGGATCCGAGTAATTATGAAGCATGGATCCGCCATATTGTTAGAATGGGCAATATAGTTGTTTATCCTGTATATCAGACCATGGCCACTACATCCACGCACTATAATTCCAATTCTCTTGAAGCAGTGAGGAACTCTCTGGAAACACTGCACAGCGGAGGGCATGTAGTGCCTGATCTTGGCAGATTTGCCATAGTAGGTCACTCAGTCGGCGGGATACTCGCCGCCAATATGGCTGCTTTGGCCGAAGCTGCCGGACTGCCTGCTCCCAAGGCAGTCATGTCTGTTGAGCCGGGCATCAGCACCATGTTTAATCTGGAAGACCTTTCGACCATTCCTTCCGATGCCCTGCTTCTCAGTGTAGCTGGCGACCGTGATAGCGTTGTCGGTGATTCGGACGCCAAAAGCATTTTCCGGAATACCCCGCAGATTCCTCCTGAAAATAAAGATTATATCACCATGGTTTCGGATAACTACGGCTCTCCCTCCCTGCTGGCTGACCATTTTGCCCCCTGTTGTTCAAATTCCAATAATGTAGACCCCCTTGACTATTACTGCCTCTGGAAACTGTTCGACGCTCTGACCGATGCGGCTTTTTATGGGAGAAACCGGGAGTATGCCCTCGGTAATACACCGCAGCAGCGGTACATGGGCAAATGGAGCGACGGGACCCCCGTGAGGGAGTTGATCGTTACCGATAATCCCTAGCCAGGAGAGGGATTATCAATACCCTCGCCGGGTAGAGAAACCAGATAAAGAGCGGGGAGGAGCTATTCCTCCCTGCTCTTTTTGCATAACTGACGCCAGTCCAAAGAAATCACAACAGGTAGCTCGCCAGAACGTCCACATGGCTGATAGCCGAAGATATGGTTGAAGACATCGCATATCCCCCGCCATGAACAGAGAGAACCGGACAGGATACCCGCTTTGCCAGATCGAGCACGTATCTGGTCAATAGCCGGTAATCCTGCACAGACCAATCGGTAATGCCCCTGCCGCAATCATCCCGGTGCGAATCATAACCGGAGAAGATGAGAATCAGCTCTGGAGTCCAGGGTATGTGCTCTACAGCGGACTGAAAAGCAGGCAGGCTTTCAGGGGCACGATAAAACCTGCCAGGCAGACCTGTTCTTTCGATAAAATCATCCTTATAGAATTCGTCCAAAAGAGGAATGTTACACTGTCCAACCGCCTCAGCCGCTGTGGTTGTACCCTGCTCCACGACCCGCATCGTCATCATGTAAAGGTCTAATGCGCTGTGGATGCTGATGCAGTAAACGCTCTGGTCATTGGCGAAGATGGATTGAGTGCCGTCCCCATGATGGATATCCCAGTCTACAATCACCACTCTTGTAAAACCCTGGGCTTGGGCATAGCGGGCTGCGGCTGCCAGAGGATTCAAAAGACAGTATCCATGTCCCCAATCCACATAGGCATGCTGCCCGCCCAGACTCCAAGTCCGTACAGATATCCCGGCAGGCAGTATTCAAGCCCCGTACATTCAAGGCTTAACCTGGGCAATTCTACTCCAGGTTCACCGCAGGCCATCATTCTGAGCCTATTGAGATAGGATTCGGCATGCACCCGAAGATAATCCCGATCTTCGGCCTGTCTTATGACAAGTGCAGGATAGTGTGCCAATTCCTTTGCCAATTCTTCTCTGATCCGGCTAAAGTGAGGATAGGAGTGGCCGATAAACCTGATCTGCTCGGCAGGCTTTGATAGATAACAGGTATGGAGATGGAGATAGGTGGCAAATCCTGACATTGGTATATTATAGCAGTTTTCGCTTGAATAAACTACAGTAATAGGAAAGTGCCGATAAGTATTGACCCTACGATAGCCCGGAGGAAAGAAACTAACAGGCCGTCCTTCACCCCATACAGAACGATGACCACCATGATGATGATATTGGCCAGTCCCAGCCTCAGCCAGGGCACAGGATTGGGAATGGCCGACTCGACAATGAAAAAGATGACGGCCAGGCTCGACAGCAGGGAAAGGAATACGGTGCGGTTGATTTTCTTCCGATTGCTGTGATCTTCAATCCTTTCCAGCCAATCTAAAGCGGGAAAAACCCCCTTGAAGCAGTTAGAAGTATGTTTCTACGAGCTTTTTAGAGTATCTCAATACTCTTTCGGTGCCTTCGAGGCACATAATTCCTCCTGCATAGTAAGTACCATTTTTCCCCTGGGAAGCCTCTATTCTGTCGTAGAAGCCATCATGCAGGGTCTGGGTCTTGACATGAGGGAAGAAGCTCCACTGTTTTTGTATGATTATGCTTTCAACCTGTCCGCCTAATTGCTTCACGTCTTCTTTAACGAAGCTTATGAGCTCGTCAGAAGGAGTTCCCCAGGGAGCTATTTGGTACGATTTCCAGACTCCTGGAGAATCCTCTCGATTGAGAAGGCCTAAAACATGTCCATTCCTTTCCGGCACATTATTGGCCATGAGTACCACCAGGCTTCCATTCCTATAGTTTATGCCATGAGCGTGAAAAAAATGGACATCATAGTTATAACTTTGCACCTGGGAAAAAAGTTCCTGTTCCTCTTCGGTAGCATCGAGGAATTTTAAAGATTCTTTAAGGTCACAGGTAATAATGATGCGGTCGAAGGTCTCTGTAACTCCATTGGCGGTTACTTCGATCGACACTGAATTGCTGTCACTCTGCCGCTTCACTTTTTCTACGGTGTGGTTGAGACGAACATCATCCAGGTCTTCCGCAATCTTCTCCCACAACCTTTGATAACCGTCCGGGACCCTGTGGAGCGTAATGAAAACAGAGTCGAGATCCCTCATAGCAGGCATCAGGGCTTTGAGAACGTACAGAGCAGGCACTTCGTTATAATAACCAAATCCGCCGTTTGTCCACCATGTTTTAAAGCCATAGGCAATCGGCTCGATCTGATACTTCTGGGAAAATTTATCAAAGGTCATGAAAAGTTCCGGATCTGCCCCTGCGAAACCTGTCTTATTGAGGCTTCTGAATTTTATTTGAATCTTCTGGAAATTGGCCAATGCTGCGTTGGTTTCAGATGAACCATACTTTGCAATAACATATTCCTGTGCACTTTTATAATTCGTGTTATTGGCGTCGCGAAAAATAAAATCAGCTTCATCCAGTTGCAAATCGATATCATATTTGAAGGCCAATCCGTAAATATTACGATAGTATTCTTCGATCCACATGGCCCCGAGTTCATGGGTATGACCATCGTACGTAAAGGAATGAACCTTGCCTCCAACCTGGGGCTCCTTTTCATAAACGGTGACATTTTCGTAACCTGTATCTTTCAGATAATATGCCGCAGACAGCCCGGCAACTCCGGCTCCTACGATCGCTATGCGCAGATCCTTTGGTTGTTTTGTTTCGGCTTCCGCTATGCCCCCAGTTACAGGCTGGATAGTAATAACTAAAAGTAATGTGATTAAGTATGCTATCTTCCTCATATTAATGTGCCTTCTACTGTTATTATCTATAGATTAAAATAATATAATATATATCATATTTAGCTTATATTATATTCTATTCAGTTTGACATACATGTCAATCGGTGCAGTTGCCTCCATGCAACTACCATGATCAAGCAGCTCCGGCATTTTCAACAGACTGAAATGAAAAACCCGGCCAATGCAAGCTGCCCATTTTCACTATTCCACCCCCCTGTTTAAATTAATAGACAGTGCTAGCCATTGATTTTTTTGCTGATCATTCAAAAAACATACCTCCTTCCGGGCAAAGTGTGGTAGTTTTATCACAAAAATAGCAGCCATCTTTTTAACCATAACCTAACATAATGATTTATCGAAAGAAAATTACTCCAGCCATACTGGCACGCAAAATGCATTCCTATCAGTGGATAGAGTATTCAGCAAGCTCCTGAACTAAACCGAGAACCCAGTAACAGAACCAGGATTCTTTGACCGAGTACGAGAACAGGTTAAAAGATAGCGAGTTGGGAAGATTGGAAGATCACAATTTCAAGCCAACTCGGGCGAAAGAGGCAGGGCACGAGAATGATTTCTTACCAGAGAACAATCAGAGAGAGAATCAGTTGTACCGGCATCGGCCTTCATTCCGGAAAAAAATCAAAAATGACGCTCGTTCCGGCTGAGCCTGACAGCGGAATTCGATTTCAGCGTACCGATGTGCCGGGAAAGGGTTGTTTGATCGAGGCATCATACCGGAATCTGGCAACCGTGAACTATGCAACTACATTATCAAAAGACGGGCAGAGCGTTCAGACAGTTGAGCACCTGCTGGCTGCTGTGGCTGGCGTGGGTATCGACAATCTGCTCATCGAAATCGATTCAGAAGAAGTGCCGATCATGGACGGTAGTTCGGCACCATTTGTCTTCCTGCTGCAGGAAGCGGGAATTTTAGAGCAGCCGGCGCCTAAAAAATATCTCAAGATCAAAAAAGCCATTCAGGTAGGTGCGGACGATAAATTTATCAGAATTCTCCCCGCGAAAGAGCTGGAAGTTACCTACACCATCAATTTTAATCATCCGCTCATTAATACCCAGCAGGCACATTACGTCATTACCGAATCCTCCTTTATCAAGAAAATATCCCGCGCCCGTACATTCGGCTTTCTCCACGAAGCCAAACAGCTCCGGGAAGCGGGATTGATCAAGGGAGGATCTCTGGACAATGCGATTGTGGTCGGTGATTATCACATTCTGAATGGAAGCTTGCGGTTTGAGGATGAGTTTGTCTGCCATAAGATCATCGATTTCATTGGCGACCTCTATCTGCTTGGACGCCCGATAATCGGCCATGTCATTGCTTATAAGGCGGGGCACGGGCTTCATTCCCTGCTGGTTAAGGAAATCGCCCAATATATCCATACATGGGAGTTTATTCCTGAGCTTGAAGAGACAACCAGCCTTCCTGAAACGATTATATCTCCTCAGGAGATCGTTTACTCCTGCTCCACCAAGCCAAGCCTGGCAGCTACAACAGCCTCCTGAGGTCAAAAGGGAACCGCACGAGGCTGTATCATCCGGCCAAGGGAAATCTCAAAATTGAGACAGTCAGGAGGAAGCGAAGTACAGCAGCAGGGCTTCCCGGATAATTTTGGCTGCCACAATACTGCTCACCTGATGAGGGGTCTGATACGGCAGAAGCTCTACCACATCCATACCAACCACCCGTGCGGCACGAAAAATGGATAAGACCTGCATCAATTGATGAAAACTGAGCCCGCCGGGCTCAGGTGTACCGGTTCCCGGCAGGGCCGAAGGGTCCAGGACGTCTAAATCAAGACTGATGTAGACAGGCTGCGCCTGAATTTTTCGCTCTATGATCTCAAGGTCGGCCTGAGAAGTTTTATGGTGAGTTTTATATTCACCGCCAATCCGGCGGGCAATCAGAAACTCCTCCTGGCATCCTGACCGGATGCCCACCTGAATCAAACGGGAGTCTCCGATCATCTCCAGAACTCTGCGCATAACCGTGCTGTGCGACAGCCGCTCTCCCAGATATTCATCCCGCAAGTCTGCATGAGCATCGAGGTGAATCACCAAAAGGTCAGGATAATGCTTCCGAAAGGCCGTAATGACAGGCAGACTGATCAGATGCTCTCCTCCCAGGGTGATGGGAACTTTATGGTCGTTGAGCACCTGATCGATGGCCTGATTGATGAGGTCAAGGGCCCGCTGGGTATTCCCGAACGGCAATTCCAGATCGCCGAGGTCACAGAAGGCGACTTGCGACAGGTTCCTGTTTAAATCCGGGCTGTAACTTTCCACGGCCCAGGATGCTTCGCGGATAGCATTGGGTGCGAATCGTGATCCGGGCTGATAGGTTGAAGTGCCATCAAAAGGGCAGCCGAGAAGCACCAGAGAAGCATCGGCATATTCTGCGTTGGCATCGAGAAAGTGCAGGCGGTTAAAGCGAGCTTCCATTCGGCAGCATTTCCCTTATGAAATTCGGCAGGCTGAAGGATGCGCGGTGAATCTGCGGATTATAATACCTGGGTCTGGGCTGGAGCTTCTCATACCGCTCTCCATCGGGGTGCTCGCTGTTATCGGTCCCCTTCGAACACCAGGCAAAGCTCCAGCAACCGGCCGGGTAGGTAGGGATAAAGGCCAGGTACATTCTGGAAACCGGGAAGACATGCCTGAGTTTCTGATGCATGGGGCGGATTATCTTCTCATGCAGGAACGGTGATTCCGACTGGGCTGCCATAATACCGTCCTCCCGGAGTGCATGAGAAATATCCCGATAGAAAGACTCGGTAAAGAGACCCTCTCCCGGACCGATAGGGTCGGTCGAGTCAATGATAATCACGTCATACTCGGGCCGGGAATCTTTAACGAATTGTATCCCATCGGCTACATGAATGGTAACCTTCGGGGAACTTAATAATCCCTGGCTGAGGCCAGGGAAATACTCCTTACATTTTTCAATAACCATTTCGTCGATTTCAACCAGGTCAATGTGCTCAACACCGGGGTGCTTCAGGGCTTCGCGGACAGTTCCCCCATCGCCCCCTCCGATAATCAGAATCTTCCGGGGGTCGGGATGAGAAAGCAGGGGAACATGAGCGATCATCTCATGGTAGACAAATTCATCCCGCTCGGTTACCATGACCAGACCATCCAGCAGGAGGATTTTCCCGTAGTGCGGTGTCTGAAGAATCGCGATGTCCTGATATCTGGTTCTTCCCTGAAACAGGCAGTCGGTAACCTTAATTGTAATTCCGGTATTCTCGGTATGTTTTTCCGTATACCAAAGTTCCATAGTCAACAGCTCCTCAATCCCATAAGACTACTGCGGCAAACGCAGCCCCGATCTTTTTAACCTGATATTCAATGGAAATACTCTGGATTTCTCTGATGTCCTGCCGCCGAAGCTTCATTCCCTGCTCAGCCATATGCCGGACAATGATTTCAATATCATGCTTCCTCCCTTGAGCGGAGTACTCCATGATCAGGCCGGGATAATCCGGGTCGGCAGGGAAAGCGGCAGCTACAGCAGCGGAGATAAACTCATCCTGCATATCGCTGCTGATCGAGGCATAGGCCACGGGGACGAGTGAGCCAGCCGGAATGGAACAGGGGGGAATCTTCACGCACCTTGGAGGAACGATGCTGCTCATTTTCACCAGGTTCAGATTCCCGATACCGGCGTCCAGGAGAGCACCGTCAAAGGCATTCAGGGGAGTATATCCTTCAGATGCTCCGGCAACGAAAAAATATTTGGTCGGTGTTTTAATGATCATCCTACTCTCTAACCTTGCTTATTGCCAGATGAATTAAGGGTTTCTACCAATGGCTTGTAAGGGAGATGCTGATTGGGTAAATCGAGCTGTCCTCTTTTCATTTCCATTGTAGTAGCATAGGAAGCTTTGAGCTTCGTTTTCAAAAATTCAAAGGCTTTCCATGGATCTACCGTATCGCCGCAGGTGAATATATCAACCGCTGCATAGCCATACTCCGGCCAGGTATGAATGGCCAGATGCGACTCGGCAATAACGACTACTCCGCTGATTCCATGCGGATTAAATAAATGAAACACACTTTTCACGATGGTGGCGTTGCAAGCCTCGGCAGCGCTTTCCATGTATTTCTGAATAAGGTTACAGCTATTCAATATGCTATGATCACAGTCATAGTATTCAGCAAGTATTTGGCGGCCTAGCGCTATCATAAGCTACCCTCCTTCTTTGCCCATTATACCTCCCTTGCTCATTAATAAGCAGTCCACAAAAAGAAGAGGACTATTCTACCCTATTTAATGCGGAATGTAAAGAATTATTTTTCCAAAAAAACATTTGCTATGTGCATGATTTTATGGTAATTTTAACTGAACAGGCAGAAGTTGAAAGAGAATAGGGAAGGTCCGAAATCATCATAAGGTGAAATTACACCGCAGAAAGCTGCCAGCATGCAGTCTGGAAAATCATATTGACAATCGGTTTGATTTATGAGATTCTGTCTGCTGATAAGTATCTCTAAGATATTTAAATTTAATCGATTTTTTATTACAATCTCAGTTTCAAGGAGAAGAGAAAATGTTTGACGAGGTAAAAAAAGCCCTGGAAGAAATTCGCCCCATATTGCAGGCCGATGGAGGGGATGTGGAACTGATAGGGGTTTCCGATGGTGTGGTCAGGCTGAAGCTGATCGGGGCCTGCTCCGGATGCGCCATGGCTAAAATGACCCTGAAGATGGGTATCGAGAGAAAATTGAGAGAAAAGGTGCCTCAGATCAAGGGAGTGGAAGAGGTATAGGTGTGGCAGGGAAGGGAATGATCCGGTGGTATCAGTTCTGAGGCGGCCGGTTGGAAATTGAACCGTCAAGGCCGTACCGATTAAAATTATCATTGCCGCGATAAAATAATTGACAAGTACGCCTTTTTTTCATAGAGTAATATACTTCGCTCTGCTTTGTTGTCTGCGGATCACGGAAACTATCAAAATTCTAATTCGGGTATACGAATTTGAAAGAGATTATTATAAATGCTAATCCTTACGAAAAACGAGTCGCTTTACTGGAGAACCGCCTCTTAACGGAAATTTATATTGAACGACGAAGAAGCAAAAGGATAAATGGTAATATCTATAAGGGAAGAGTAGCCCGGGTTCTACCCGGAATGCAGGCGGCTTTCGTTGATATTGGCATTGGACGGGATGCTTTTTTATATGTAGTGGATGTTACCGATCCATCACTGGACTATGATAAGGTCATGCTGCCTGACGATGTCGATGCCCTTGACACTGCCGAAGATATCATCGAAGAAAAAAGCCCTTCTCACTACAACGGCGCAGCCATTGAAGATTTGCTGAAAGAGGGGCAGGAGGTGCTGGTCCAGGTTTCCAAGGAGCCTCTGGGAACAAAGGGAGCACGGGTTACAACCAATATTACCCTTCCCGGCCGGTATCTGGTGTTTATGCCGACCGTGGACCATATCGGGATTTCCCGGAGGATTGAGGATAAAACCGAGCGGTCCAGGCTGCGGGATTTAATTACCCGGCTGAAAAAGCCCAATGTCGGCTATATTGTCCGGACCGTAGGTGAAGGAAAAGATGAAAAGCACTTCCGGGCTGACATGGATTATTTATCGAAGCTCTGGGAAAATATCCTTATTAAAAGCAATAGCTGCTCCGCTCCCTGCCTGGTTCACCGGGAATTGGATATCCTGCTGAAGACCTTACGCGATATTTTCAATAATGACGTTGACCAGTTGGTTATCGACTCCCGAGAAGAATATGACCGGTGCAACGAATTCCTCGAATCATTTCTTCCCAGTCTGACTGACCGGGTTAAATTCTATGCCAAGCCGAAGCCCATCTTTGATGAATACGATATCGACCGCCAGATCGAGGATGCCCTCTCGCCAAAAGTCTGGCTCAAATCCGGCGGGTACATCGTTATTGACGAGACCGAGGCATTGATTGCCATTGATGTCAATACCGGAAAGTTTGTCGGTGAAACGAGCCTTGAGGAAACCATCTTCAAGATCAATATGGAGGCCATTCAGGAAATCGTCCGCCAGGTGCGGCTCAGAGATCTGGGGGGAATTATTGTTATCGATTTCATCGACATGGAAAGTGAGGAAAACCGCTCCAGAGTCCTTCAGGCCCTGGAAGAGGAATTGAAGCGCGACCGCATGCGAACCAAGGTCCTTCAACTGACCGAACTGGGACTGGTTGAAATGACCCGCAAAAGAATCAAGCAGAGCCTGTCGAACATCCTCACTACCCCCTGCCCCTATTGCAAGGGAACCGGGCGGGTAAAATCGGTTCTCACCATCTGCCGGACCATCCAGCGGGAAATCGACCGGCTGGCACCATCCTGTAAAGGAGATGAAATTCTCATTAAAGCCCATCCCAGCATCGCCGCTTTCTTCTATAAGCAGGAGGATGCCCTCCTGGAATATCTGGAAGGAAAATATAACAAACGGATTACCGTGCGGAGTGATCCGGAACTTCATTATGAACAGTATGACATCGTTGTCTTGTAACCTTCGAGGAGGTGTAAGCGTTAATGTATGCAGTGATTGAGACAGGGGGGAAACAATATAAAATTTCCCCGGGCGATACTATCGCCGTTGAAAAACTTGACGGAGAAAATGGCACCCAGGTAGAGTTCGATCAGGTGCATCTGATTGCCGACAATGAGAAAATCTGGTGCGGGCAGGGAGTAAAAGGTGCCAGGGTGCGGGGGACGATCATGGGCGAGAAAAAAGGGAAAAAAGTGATCGCCTTCAAGTATAAAAGAAGGAAAAGTTCCCGGAAAAAAATCGGACACCGGCAGCATTATACCAGCATCCGGGTGGATGAGATTCTGCCTGCGGCGGTTTAGCTGAACGGGAGAAAGGAGGTGCGATCATGGCTCATAAAAAGTCCGGAGGAAGCTCTGTTAACGGAAGGGACAGTGCCAGTAAACGGCTGGGAGTAAAGAGGTTCAGCGGACAGAAGGTGTCCGCCGGAAGTATCCTGGTGAGGCAGCGGGGGACAAGGATCTATCCTGGCCACAATGTTGGCCGCGGTGGAGATGACACTCTGTTCGCCCTGATTGACGGGGTCGTTCAATTTGAACGAAAAGGCAAAACCAGAAGACAAGTCAGTATCTATGCCTGATGTTTATTGATGAGGCCCTAATCCGTGTAAAGGCAGGAGATGGCGGAAACGGCTGTGTAAGTTTCCGGAGAGAAAAATATGTCCCGAAAGGAGGGCCGGACGGCGGCGATGGAGGGGATGGCGGAAGTGTCATTCTCAAAGCCACGCCGTCGGTCAGGACTCTGCTTGGCCTGCGCCATCGGGCCCTGTTCAGGGCCGAACACGGAGCTGCCGGAAGCGGAAGTAAAAAATCCGGCAAACGGGGAGATGACCTTATCATCACTGTCCCCGTGGGCACGGTGGTCAGGGATGCGCAAACCGGCGAGGTTCTGGGCGACCTGAAAGCTCCAGGGGATTTTCTGGAAGTTGCCCGTGGCGGCCGTAAGGGGCGCGGTAATGCACGGTTTGCGACCTCGACTAACCAGGCACCCCGCCATGCAGAAAAAGGGACTCCCGGTGAAGAGCGTCAACTCAACCTCGAGCTGAAACTTATCGCGGATGTCGGACTGATCGGTCTGCCCAATGCCGGAAAGTCCACCCTCATATCAAAAGTTTCCGCAGCCAAACCCCGAATTGCCGACTATCCCTTCACCACTCTTCACCCCAATCTCGGCATGGTGATGACCGAGGGTTATCAGAGCTTTTGCATGGCCGATATTCCAGGGCTGATTCAGGGAGCACATCAGGGTATCGGGCTGGGAGACCGCTTTTTGCGGCATATCGAACGAAGCCGCCTCCTTGTGCATCTGATCGATGTATCCCGAAGCACCGGCCCTGATCCGATCGAAGCATTCCATACGGTTTTTGAGGAAATGAGGCTCTACAGCCAGGCTCTGGTTCAAAAAAAACAAATCGTTGCAGCTAACAAGATTGACGATGTGGATGAGGAAAAATTGCAGGCACTGGAATACTTCTGCCGGGATGCGGGATATCCTTTCGTGAAAATTTCGGCGGCCACGGGTGAAAACACCGGGGCTTTGATTCAGATCGTTCAGCGGATGCTTGCCGAGCTTGATGAGGAAAAATCCGGGCAGACGGATGATGATGGGGGAAGGTGATGCGACCAAAAACAATTTGAACCACGAAATACACGAAACACACGAAAAATACAAAAAATACTTTCGTGTATTTCGTGTATTTCGTGGTTAATATTCTTTTCTCAGAGGTAAAAAAACCTATGGACACAGATCAGGAGCAACTTGAGCGCAAGCGGAAAATTCTGGAAAATGCCAGGCGGATCGTCGTCAAGGTGGGCAGTGCGGTTCTGGCTGAAAATGGTTTTGCCTTAAATCGCCAGGCTGTTGCCGACCTGGCCGGTGAAATTTCGGCCCTCACGCAGAATTCTCACGAGGTAGTCCTGGTTTCCTCCGGAGCCGTTCTGGCCGGGATGGAGCGGCTCGGCATGAAAACCCGGCCGCGGGTTATCCCCCACAAGCAGGCCATTGCGGCCATCGGGCAAAGCTCTCTGATGCGGGCCTACGAAGAGTGCTTTGGGGAAAACAACCGCACCGTGGCCCAGATTCTGCTGACTACCGATGATATCAACCACCGGCAAAGGTACCTGAATGCCCGGAATACGATTTTCACCCTGTTCCGCTATGGAGTAATCCCCATCGTCAACGAGAATGACACCGTAGTGACCAATGAGATAAAATTCGGTGACAATGACCGGTTGTCCGGTCTGGTTGCAAGCCTGATCGGTGCGGACCTGTTGATTATCCTCTCCCACGTCGAAGGGCTCTACACCAGTGATCCGACAGAGCAGCCTGCCGGCGAGCTTATTCCTTTCGTGGAGAAAGTCACCGAGAAAATCAGGGGGCTGGCCAGAGGCAAAACCTCGTTCATCGGCACCGGCGGCATGCAGACGAAAATTCTCACGGCATATGAGGCGGCCAAATCCGGCATCGCCACCTGGATAGTCAATGGCAAGTCTCCGCATATCCTTTCCCGGATTTTGCAGCACCCCGACCGGAAAATCGGAACCTTTTTCTTCCCGGAAAAAGATAAACTGGCCAGCCGAAAAATCTGGATCGGCTATGCCCTGCGGCCCAAGGGAAAAGTGGTGGTCGATGATGGAGCCCGGCATAAGCTGATCGTCGAGAAGAAGAGCCTTTTATCGAGCGGAATCGTGCAGATCGAAGGGACTTTCGGAGCTGGAGATCTGGTGCAGTGCGTGGGGCTCGATGGCCGGGAATTTGCCCGTGGGCTGGTAAATTACAACTGTGAGGAGCTGCAAACCATCAAGGGGAAAAAAACCGGGGAAATCGAAAACCTTCTCGGCTATAAGTATTACGATGAAGTGATTCACCGGGATGATCTGGTAATTCTTTAGGAGCCATTCATGAATAACTTGATGCTTTTCTCTGTGCCTCTGTGTCTCTGTGGTGTCATTTGTCTTTTTCTTTTAATGAGGGAGGAACCATTATGGACATCAAGCAGGCAGTCTTAGCCCAGGCCAGGCTGGCCAGACAGTCAGCCCGGAAGCTGGCCACGCTGTCTTCGTCGGTTAAGGATCAGGCACTGTTATTAATGGCTGCCAGGATCGAGGGGCAGATGGAGGATATTCTGAGTGCAAACCGCAAGGATGTCGAGGCGGGAGAGCAGAAAGGGCTTTCCAGAGCCATGATTGACCGGCTGACCCTGACCCCTGCACGAATTGCGGCTATGGCCAGGGGCCTGCGTGAGATCGCCGCTCAACCGGACCCGGTCGGTGCGGTTGACCGGATGTGGAAGCGGCCGAACGGGCTTGAAATCGGGCGGCTTCGGGTTCCCATCGGGGTGATTGCCATTATTTACGAGGCCCGGCCCAATGTGACCTCCGATGCGGCAGGACTCTGTCTGAAGGCTGGCAACGCGGTAATTCTGCGGGGCGGATCGGAGGCCATTCATTCCAATCTGGCCATTGGCGAAATCATCGGCCAGGCGCTCGTGCAGTCAGGTCTTCCCAAAGAAAGCGTTCAGTTGATATCGCTCACTGACCGGCAGGCTGTCCTGGAGCTTTTGACGCTCGATGATTATATCGATGTGGTCATCCCCCGCGGAGGGGAAACCCTGATCAGGACCGTTGTCGAAAACTCAACGGTTCCGGTTATCAAACACTATAAGGGGGTATGCCATACCTATGTTGATGATCAGGCAGATCTTGCCATGGCCAGCCGGATTGTCATGAATGCCAAGGTGCAGCGACCGGGTGTGTGCAACGCCATGGAAACCCTGCTGGTGCACAGAGATATAGCCGCCCAATTCCTGCCGCCGATGATCGCCGAGCTTCGCCAGGCGGGGGTCGAGATTCGCGGCTGTCCAAAGACAAAGCTTCTTGTTCCCGATGTGATTCCGGCTACCGAAGATGACTGGTATACCGAGTATCTGGACCTGATTCTCGCTGTCCGGGTGGTGGATGACCTGGAGGCGGCGATCGATCACATCGCCCAGTATGGATCCATGCACTCGGATGCCATTGTTACCCGGGATTACAGCCGGGCGCGGAAGTTTTTGCACGAGGTTGATTCGGCAGCCGTTTATGTCAACGCTTCAACCCGGTTTACCGATGGTGGAGAATTCGGCCTTGGTGCCGAGATCGGTATCAGCACGCAGAAGCTCCATTCCAGGGGGCCAATGGGAGCGGAAGACCTGACCACCACCAAATACATCATCTTCGGTGACGGCCAGATTCGCGAGTAAGAGGAGCGGCTGTGCTGAAATTTGCCCTCTACGGGGGAACTTTTAATCCTGTGCATTATGGTCATCTGACTATTGCGGAAGAGATCCGGCAGCGGTTCCAGCTTGACCGGATATACTTCATCCCCTCGGCTCTTCCGCCCCATAAGAGCACCGAGCGGGTTGCTTCCCCGTTTGACCGCCTGGTGATGGTGACTCTGGCTACGATATCAAACCCCGCTTTTTTTGCTTCCTCCGTAGAGATAGACCGGGGGGGGAAATCGTACTCCATTGAAACGGTGCAGCAATTTCGGCAGCAGTTTGGTCAGGAAGCGCAGATTTACTTCCTCATGGGCCTCGATGCCTTCTGGGAAATTTCGAGCTGGAAAAATTTCGGCGACCTCCTGACATCCTGCAAACTGATCGTTACCAGCCGACCGGGCCTTGATCTGCAAGCTGCGGTGAAAAATTTACCGAAGATTCTGGTAAACCGGGATCGAGGGTTACGCTTTTCTCTCTGGGAGATGAAAGCTCCACGGGAGATAACACCGGTGGTGGATACCGGAGAAGAGCTTTTTTTTGTTGAGGTTACCGGAATCGGTATCTCATCCACCATGGTCCGCAATCGGGCGTCTCGGGGTCAGTCTTTACGCTATCTGGTCCCTCAGGCGGTGGAGGACTATATCAGGAAACACAGCCTTTATAATTACAGCAAAGGAGAGTAACGTTACATGCACCGTCCCAGTGCTGAAGAAAAGGCATTACAGGGGAGCCGGGCGGCACTTGAAAAGAAAGCTTCAGACCTCGTGGCCTTCGATCTGCGGGGAATCTCCGACATGGCCGATTTTTTTCTCATTTGTACCGGAACAACCGACAGGCACGTGAGGGCCATCGCCGATGCCATCGAGGAGGCTCTGTTGCAGATCGGCGTCAGAATGGACCATCGGGAAGGGTACCTGGAGTCAACGTGGATTCTTCTGGATTATGGAGACCTGGTGGTTCACATCTTCACCGAAGAAAAAAGGCGCTACTACGATCTTGAGCGCCTGTGGGGAGATGCACCCAGACTGGACCTGTCCGTGAAGCCCCAACCTCCCTGGATGCCCAAGCTTAATTGAGGATGAGTGATCGACCGCAGGGGGAATGATGACAAGAACCTCAAAGCAAAGAAACCACAGAGACACAGAGACACAGAGAAAAGCTCAGGAGAGCGGTCTTTGTTCTTTTGTTCCTTGAGTGGTTATCCTTCACCTTGGGATGCGGATCAAGGTCATTTGTATTGGAAAAACCGAAGAGTCCTACCTTCGGGAGGGAATTCAGAAGTTCCTGAAAAGAATTTCTTTTTTCGTCAATGCAGAAATAATTGAATTAAGGCCGGAGAAAAACCGGGATCTTGCCGAAAAGATAAAGAAGATTTCCAAGGGGTATAAAATTCTGCTGGATGTCGGAGGCAAGGAGCTCAGCTCGGAAGAGTTTGCAGCTCTGATCCAGGATGGAATGAATCGAGGATATCCTGAAATCGATTTCCTGGTAGGAGGGCCTTCCGGATTTCCTCTTCCGTCAGAAGCGGTGGCCGATCTGTCAATCTCTCTGTCACGCTGCACTTTCACTCATCAAATGATCCGATTACTCCTGCTCGAACAGATATACCGGGCCTTCACTATTCTGAAAGGGCATCCCTATCATAAATAACCTTTGCAGTAAAAAAAAACAGGCTTTCGGAAAGGGGTTAATTGAGGATATGAGTAAGGATCTTATAAAGGATTTGGCTATCACATCCAATTCCAAAATCGTTCTGATTGTCTTTGACGGGTTGGGAGGATTGCCCCGGAACGCCGGAGAAAAGACGGAGCTTGAAACAGCCTATACACCTAATCTTGACGCTCTGGCTGCCCGGTCAATCTGTGGTCTTATGGATCCCATTGCGCCGGGCATAACACCAGGCAGCGGGCCGGCCCATCTGGGGCTGTTCGGGTATGATCCGGTCCAGTATGAGATTGGCCGGGGCATTCTGTCAGCCCTTGGTGTGGACTTTGATCTTCAGCCAAGTGACGTGGCGGCACGGGCAAATTTTGCCCAGATCGATGCCCGCGGCAATGTGATTGACCGCAGGGCAGGGAGAATTTCGACTGACAAGAACCGGGAGCTGTGCGGCCTTCTCTCCCAGATCAAGGTTCCGGGAGTTGAAATTTTCATCCGGACAGAAAAAGAGCACCGGGCGGCTATCGTTTTCCGGGGCCAGGGCTTATCGGGTCGCCTGAGTGACACGGATCCGCAAAAGGTTGGCGTTCCTCCACTCAAAGTGGAACCCCTGGCCGAAGAGGCCCGCAAGACCGCTGACATTGTTAATCAGTTTGTGGATCAGGCAAAAGAGTTGCTTTCCCGCGAGGAGCGGGCCAATATGCTTCTTTTGCGGGGTTTTGACAAATACGAGGCCCTGCCAAGCTATGCACAGCGCTACCGGCTGAATGCGGCGGCCATTGCCAACTATCCCATGTATCGGGGAGTGGCCCGGTTACTCGGCATGACCATTTTGCCCACCGGAGATACAATTCAGAGCGAATTCGAAACCCTGGCCAGTCATTTTCAGGACTTCGATTTCTTTTTCCTGCACATCAAAAAGACGGACAGCATGGGTGAGGATGGAAATTTCGAGGGGAAGGTCAAGATCATCGAAGAGGCTGACCGATCATTTCCCACGCTGCTGAATCTGCAGCCTGATGTCGTAGTCGTGACCGGGGATCATTCGACTCCGGCAGTGCTGAAGGCTCACAGTTGGCATCCGAATCCGGTATTGCTCTTTTCGAAGTATTGCCGGCCAGACCAGGTAAGGGCCTTTTCCGAATCCGACTGCCTGCATGGCGGCCTTGGGCGATTTGAGGCTGTACATCTCATGACCCTGATGATGGCCAATGCCCTGAAGCTGAATAAATATGGGGCCTGACCGGAGGGTATTCAGCAATGGGGATTGCCAGCCGAGAAGAAATACTCCTTAATCCGATCAGGCTGCTGCGCGACCTTGGCCTTTCGATTCTCTTTCCGGCAACCTGCGCAATCTGCGGCTCACATCTGGGGTGGCGGAGCGAGAATCCGGTTTGTGCAACCTGCTGGGAGGAAGTGCGCCTGATTCAGCAGCCGATCTGTCCGATCTGCGGGCAGCCTTTTTCCGATGAAGCCGGCACAGATGTATCCAAAAAGACCTATTGTAACTCCTGTCAAGAGTGCTCCCCGGCATTTATCCAGGCCAGATCGATCTTCTTTTATGAAGGGGCGATCCGCCACCTGATTCATGAGTTCAAATACCAGGGAAATATACGAATCGGAAAATTCCTGGCCCGGTCGATGGTGAGCTGCTGGGACAGCAGTGAAGCCGATATTTCCTCCGTGGACTGCATCGTCCCGGTGCCGATCGGAAGAAAAAAACTCCGGCAGCGGGAATTCAACCAGTCCTTGATTCTGGCCAGGCAGATCGGAAAGAAGCTGAAAGTGCCGGTATATCCCTTTGGCCTGGAAAGAGTGAAGGAAGTAGCTCCCCAAATGAAATTATCCCGACTGGAAAGAATGCGGAATATCCAAAATTCCTTCCGGGTGAGAGATGGCCGTAAGGTTTGCGGCCGGAAGGTCCTTCTGGTAGATGATGTGTTTACCACCGGAGCCACCGCCCGTGAATGCAGCCGGGTTCTCCGCTATTCCGGCGCGGAAGAGGTCCGGGTATTGACGCTGGCCAGAAGCGTTCGGACCCGGTGAGCAAGCGGGAGTGAGATTGAGATATTGAATGCCTGTTTCAGGAGATAGAGGCTCCCTCATTTTCCTGCGGAAAGATGCGGGGAGCATGGGGTTTATCTTTTCTAACCGAGAGAGGGGGATAAAAAATGTCAGTACGAGTTGGTATTAATGGATTTGGAAGGATTGGCCGGAATGTGTTTCGGGCCAGCATGGGCAACCGGGAAATCGATATTGTAGCCGTAAACGATATCACCGATGCCAAGACGCTGGCGCATCTCTTGAAGTATGATTCCATCCTCGGACCACTGAATGCTCAGATCGAGGCCAGAGAGGGAGCCATTGTGGTCAATGGCAAAGAGATCAAAGTCGTGGCCGAGAAGGACCCGGCCAAGTTACCCTGGAAGGCACTTGGGGTCGAGCTGGCCGTGGAATCTACCGGGCTTTTCCTGGATCGGGAGAAAGCGGGCAAACACCTTGATGCAGGTGCCAAACGGGTCATCATTACCGCCCCGGCCAAAGACCCCGATGTGACTATTGTCCTTGGGGTGAACGATGAAATGTATCGCCCGGAAAGCCACAGGATCGTTTCCAATGCCTCCTGCACCACGAACTGTCTTGCTCCCGTGGTCAAGGTTCTGCTTGGCCGGTTCGGCTTCAAACGGGGGATCATGAACACCATCCACTCTTACACCAATGATCAGAAGATCCTTGATCAGCCCCACAAGGACCTGCGGCGGGCCAGGGCAGCCGCGCTGTCCATGATTCCCACCACCACTGGCGCGGCCAAGGCTGTCGGGCTGGTTCTGCCTTCGGTCAAGGGAAAGCTCGATGGCTTTGCCATGCGGGTGCCGACACCTAATGTCTCAGTAGTGGATCTGACGGCCGATCTCGAACAGAAAGTCACGGAAGATCAGGTCAATGCCAGCTTCAGAGAAGCGGCTGAAGGATATCTGAAGGGAATCCTCGGTGTTTCCGAAGAACCTCTGGTGTCCATTGACTTTCAGGGGAATTCATTATCTTCGATCGTTGACCTGGCCCTCACCAAGGTAATCGATGACACCATGGTCAAAGTGCTGTCCTGGTATGATAACGAGTGGGGATATTCGGCAAGGGTCAGAGACCTGATCCTCTTTATGGCCCAAAAAGGACTGTAATCACGGGATAATAATCCTGGAATCGGAAGCAGGGGAGGGTTGGTCGTGAATAAATTATTCGTTGATCAAGTCAATGTCAAGAATAAGAGGGTTCTGGTCCGGACGGACTTCAATGTCCCTCTCGACAGCATGGGGGAAATCAGCGATGACACCCGGATCCGGTCGGTATTGCCGACCATAAATTATCTGCTGGACGAGGGTGCCAAGGTCATTTTGATGTCCCACATGGGAAGGCCGAAGGGGAAAAGAGACTCCAAGCTGAGCTTGTCCATTGTGGCCAGGCGGCTGCAGCGGCTGCTTCAGAAGGATGTCCTGTTCGTAAATGACTGCATCGGCAATGAAGTTAAAGCCGCTGTCCAGAGAATGCGCAGCGGCGATGTGATCCTGCTGGAAAACCTTCGCTTCTATATTGAAGAAGAGAAGAACGATGAAAACTTTTCCCGCCAGCTCGCCGAGCACGGCGAGGTATTTGTCAACGATGCCTTTGCCACTGCCCATCGGGCGCACGCCTCCAATGTCGGGGTGACGAAATTTATCTCTCCCTGTGTCGGGGGATTCCTGATGAAAAAGGAGATCACCTATTTTCAAAGCGCCATGGAAACTCCGATTCGTCCCCTGGCGGCCATTTTCGGCGGGGCCAAGGTTTCCGGTAAAATCGAGGCTTTGAAAAATCTGATCGATAAGGTAGATAAAATCGTTATCGGCGGCGGCATGGCCTTTACCTTTCTCAAGGCCAATGGATTCGAAGTCGGCAAATCCATGGTTGAGGAAAACATGATCGAGGTGGCTCTGGATATCATGAAGTCAGCCAAAAAACAGGGGGTAAAGCTCTACCTGCCGGTCGACGTGGTCATTGCCGAGGAGGTTGATCCCCGGGCTGTCACTAAAGTCGTACCGATTCAGGATATCCCGGCCAACTGGATGGGGCTGGATATTGGCCCGGCCACGACATCACTTTTTGCCGAAGCCCTTGAAAACGCCAAAACCATTGTCTGGAACGGGCCGATGGGAGTGTTTGAAATCGATGCTTTCAGCCGCGGCACCTTTGCCATGGTCAATACGGTAGCCAATTCCTACGCCATGACCATTGTCGGCGGCGGCGATACCGATGTCGCCGTCCACCGGGTCGGTGAATCCTATAAGATATCCTATATCTCGACCGGAGGCGGGGCATTCCTGGAATTGCTCGAAGGAAAGGAATTGCCGGGTATTGCCGCCCTGACTTCCAAGGAAGATTAGGGGTTCCAGTTAACCGGGGCCTTCGGTTGAAGTTAAGGGGAGAACGTATGCGAAAACTTATCATTGCCGGAAATTGGAAGATGTACAAAACCGTGGCCGAGTCTGTGGACCTGGTAACCAGGCTGAAAGCTTCTCTTGCGGAAGTGTCTCCCCTGGATATCGATGTCGTGGTAGCGCCGGTCTACACCTCTTTGTATGCAGTTTCCGGAGTATTGCGCGGCCACTGGATCGGCTTGAGTGCCCAGGATGTCTTCTGGGAAAAGGAGGGTGCCTATACCGGAGAAGTTTCTCCAGCCATGCTCAAGGATTGCGGCTGCAGCTACACCATCATCGGCCACTCGGAAAGGCGGCAGTATTTTGGCGAGACTGATGAAACCGTGAATAAAAAGCTGCACGCTTGCCTGCAGGCCGGGCTGTACCCCATTGTCTGCGTCGGAGAAACACTCTCCGAACGCGAGCAGGGGGAAACCTTTCAGGTCGTGGACAGGCAGATCAGAAGGTGTCTTATGGAGATCAGTCCTGCTATGATGCACAAGGTCATTATCGCCTATGAGCCGGTCTGGGCCATAGGAACGGGAAAGACAGCAACCCCTGAGCAGGCGAATGAAGTCCATGCCTTCATCCGGGACCTGGTGTTCCGGCTCTATGGCACGCAGACTGCCGATGAGCTTCGCATTCAGTACGGCGGAAGCGTCAAGCCCGCCAATACGAAGGGATTAATGGAACAACCGGATATCGACGGCGCCCTGGTCGGCGGGGCCAGCCTGGAAGCGGATTCCTTTACCGCTATTGTCACGGGAGCCCTGGCTGCAGCCAGAGGGTGATGAAGCTGCCTGCTGATAAGCAGCAATCTGGCGGGGCAGGCAGGATGCTCCTGCCTGCCTTTGCCTTGATATCGTCTGAAGGCGTAGTTTTGCGCAGGTTATTTTGCGTGTATAGTAAGTCCAAGTTTGATTTTTCAGGGCATATAAATTGCATGAGTTACATTAAATACTTTCTGATACTTCTTATGGCTTATAACTACCTCTACGAATGGGACTGGACTATGGATATAGCAAGCTACCAATTTCAAAGTGATGAAATCCAAATGCTCAACAGATACCGAGATGAACAACAGGACGTTTTCCTTAAGGTACGCTCTATTGCCCTGCCCATGCTCGCCCAAGGGGTTAGGTGTTGAGATCATTGCCTCTTCAATTGGCAAGTCAGTGAGAACCATTGAGAACTGGTTTCAGCAATATAGAGTGAAAGGAATCGACAGCTTAAATTCTTTCAGCTACAAGCCCAAGCAAGCATTTCTTAATAAAGAGCAAATCGAACAGTTAACCACATGGGTAAAAAGAGAAAACCCTGCAAAGGTTAAGCAAATCAAAGCCTATATCAAAGAGCACTTTGGTGTAGACTATAGTGTTGAAGCCGTAAGGCAATCGCTCCATAAGCATGGACTGGAATTACTCCGCCCTAAACTTATCCCTGGCGATCCTCCCAGTGAGGAGGAGCAGAGAGAATTTATTGAAAAATATCACACTATGAAGTCCTCCAGCGAATCCGGAACCGTGACCTTATTTATCGATGGCATGCATTTGATTCATCAGCTCATTGCCGGTCTTTGCTGGGGAGATCCCCTTGATCCACCAGTGATGGAAACCAATACTGGTCGCAAGAGACTGAATATCTTAGGGGCTGTCTGAAAAATACCAGGGCTTGATTGTCTAATTTTACTAACCGGCTATAGCAAAGAGTTCCTTCTATCTTTTTTTATATTTTATATCCCACAAAATTTTCATGTCTTACACCTTATTTCGGAGCAGTCCTACTTATAAATCACCTCAAGATACTCCCACTTATTTTTCAGACAGCCTCTAACAGGTTGGTTTTCAGGTATGAAAGCAGAGGGAAAAAGATCGGGGGAGTTTCGTGTGTTCATGATCTCTCCTCCCCCTATCTTATTCCTGATATTTTACATATGGACAGCAAAACCGATCATCAGAGAAAGATTGGTATAATCCGCATCATCCCCGTCAAAGCTAAACTTGCCCATGGTATACCGGAGTTCCGGATTGATGGAAACGCTGTCGGCAAGGAAGTAATCCAAGCCTGCCTGGGCTCCATATAAAAATGTGGAATCGTCAGTTGAATATCTGACCGGCTGTTCATATTCGTATTCCCGGTTAGCGAAAGCCAGATTTGCTCCGATATAGGGGCATACCTTGCCGGTGGGATTAAAATGTGCATTGACCCTTGCACCGAGCGCATAATCAGTGAACTTCGCTTCATCATGACCACCATTACTGGTCTCTATCTTAGATTGTCCATAAGAGATTTCAGGGCCAACCTCAAACATACCGCCCATAAAAAAACCAGCTCCACCCAGTATATCGTATCCGGTAAGTTTTAACTCACCACCAGAATCATAATCAAACTTTTCATTAGCCACATCAACCTGCATATTTATCCTCAGCTTCCGGGTAGCCGGAGCTTGAGCCAGTGATGGCATGGAGAAAAAAATGATCATCACTACAGATAAAATACCTGCTCCCAACACCTTCAAAATTCCTTTCATGGTTACCTCCTTAGAGTACAAGGTCCTCGATAATAAAAGAATATCCATAACCAAATCTCCTCCTCCCTGGTCTCAATCAAAGATCGATAGGAGGCAGTTCAAACAGGATATCTGCCCCTTTTCTTTTCATGTAATTTCCTCCTTATTTTTGGGTATCCATCGGAAGTAATCCAAACCACATGGAAAAGGGCAATCCCTCACCACCTCCTCATTGAGTAAATGAATAATTGACCGCCGTATATACTCGGCCATAGTGACTCTCTCCTTGAGCCTATTTTCCGCAATAATCATCCGTTTCCTTTATGTATGGGAAAGTCCCTTCTCAAGCTAATCCGACCAAAACCAGGTCCCGCACCTTGGGCGAGGTTATTAATATATCGTGGTTTTTCTGTATTATCTAGTAGGAGGGAAATAATTTTATTCAAGGAAATGAGGATTCAATTCCCTCTCCCCAGAGAGGCGAGGGAGAAGAGGTGCCCTCAGAGAGGGCAAGGAAGGCAAGTGGTACTCTCCCTCAAGGGGAGAATTCACAACCTGTAACATTTCCTGAGAGGCTGTCTGAAAAATAAGTGGGGGTATCTTTGAGGTGATTTATGAGTAGGACTGCTCCGAAATAAGGTGTAAGAGCCTGTTTGAAAAACAGGCTCTGAATTTTTAAGCTGGAAGGTCTCCTGTTTAAAGGTTGATTAACATATTATAGTATGCTATATTCCGAAAGCAGGTGTTTTTCACCTGATAGACTTTTTTCTCAATTTACTATGACTTCATGATCAAAAAGCCTTACCTGGATAAGGACGTGAAAACAATTCGTTAAGTTCATACATAACAGATTTTCATGCTCAGCTTAACCTGGCGGTAAACTAAAAACTTCTCGATGAAGCAATCCCCAACCATCCCCTGGCGGGATAAGATCAAAAATAAACTTATCGTTTCCCTCTCCACCGTTCTTATCCTCTCCCTTGTCCTCTTTGGCCTGATTTGCACTTTCTCCTTCAAAAACCAGGTAATTCAGCAGATTGGAAGCAAAAATGTACAATTGGCAACCAGTATTCAAGAAGATGCGCAAAGCTTTCTCTCGGTGATCATGAATGACCTCTCCTCCCTGGCCGGCAGCCTGGGAGAGGGCGGGGAATTGATAAGCCAGCAGGAAATGATGGACCGCTATTTACACAAGATACCTGATGTCCATCGACTGGCTCTTCTTGACAATTACGGTAAGGAATATCTGGTTGTGATCAAGCAGCCCGCTGACCTCGGCGGTGGCCGATCAGCCAACAGCCAGCATGGTCAGAATAAAGTTTCCTTTCGTGAAAACCTGTTTGTCAGCCCGGTATATCCATCCTACCAGGCTGTACCGATGGTTGATATTTCGATTCCCATCGGGAATTTTTCTGATAATAACGTCAGCGGGACTATCAAGGCCGGGGTATCACTTTCCGGGCTCTGGTCAAAAATTTCGGCCATCAAACTGAGGCCGGAAACAACGGTCTATCTGATAGATAAAAATGGGAAATTGATTGCCCATTCCGATATCGGATTGGTTTCGGCTGCCATTGATTTCAGTCACATCAGAAAGGTACGGCAGTTTATTTTCGGGGCCAAAGAGAGCGACCTCCAGATACCGTTGATCTATGTCGGTAATAAAAACACCAAGGTCATTGGCGTGGCGGCTTCGATCGAGAAGGTAAAATGGGGAATCGTGATCGAAGAGTCGGTGGATTCGGCTTTAGCTTCTTACCGTCATACTCAGGGTATTGTCTTATTCTCTCTGGCCGGACTTATTATTCTGGCAGGCATTACCCTTGGCTGCTGTGTCACCCGGCTCACCCGGTCGATCGATGCCATCACCAGACAGGCAGAGGCCCTGAATGGCGAAGAGCATGCCCCAATGATTCAGGTGGATTCAAAGGATGAAATCGCTCATCTGGCCGGAATCATCAACCGGATGCAAAAACAGCTTTTTGAGAAAAATGAAAACCTGAAGCGCCGGTACAAGGAACTGGAATCCATCCATGACGAATTCCGGGAATCATATGAAGAACTGGAAGAGGTCAGCGAAAAACTGCAAGCATCGCAATCCGAGCTGAACAAGCAGAAGGAATTCGAGAAGCAGCTTATCGAAACGGCCAATGTCCTGATTGTGGTTTTAAACCGTAATGGCGAAGTTATCCTCTCAAATAAAAAATGTGAGGAAATAACCGGATACAGCAAAAATTTTATCCTTGGCAAAAGCTGGCTCCAATTGATGACCCCCGCGGAAGTGAGAGAGGAGTATACCAGCCGGTTTACTGCCTCTCTCAGCAGCAAAACTCCTTCTTCCTGCGAGTGCCCGATAGTAACTCACGATGGGGCCATCAGGATAATATCCTGGCATAGTACCCCTGTGATCGATCAGACCGGCAATATCATTGGTATCATCAATGTCGGAGAGGATATCACCGAAGAAAAAAACCTCCAGCAGGAGCTGGAAGCCAAAAACAAAGCCCTGGAAGAGAAAAATGAGGAGTTGCAAAACTTTGTTTCCATTGTCTCCCATGATTTGAAATCCCCGCTCTATATTCTGCAG
This sequence comes from bacterium, assembly GCA_040755755.1. Taxonomy (NCBI): domain Bacteria; species bacterium. Next base: position 41,462 of record JBFLZW010000035.1, read on the forward strand.
GACTTTACGGCTATCCTGCTGAATGATCATAAAAATGAATTCGGTGAGGATGTGATTTACTATCTTGAGCGAATCAGGAAAAATGCGGAGAATATGGAAAAGTTAATCATCGATATCCTGGAATTCTCGAAAATCGGAACCACGGAGGGAGACTACCAGAGCTTTCCCATCACCCAGATCGTTCAAAGAGCTGTCGATGAATTGAAACCCAAAATCGATGAGAAAAATATCCGGGTGACTATCAGCAGCGAATTTCCAACCCTTTTATGTGACCCAGGCAGGATATTGCAGGTCTTCACCAACCTTATCTCAAATTCGGTCAAATTCATGAACCCGGATGAAGCGGCCCCGATGATCGAAATCGGATGTCGTGCGCGAGAGGGGGAATATGAATTTTTCGTTAAAGATAACGGCATCGGAATTGAAAAAGAATATCACGAGAAGGTTTTCAAAATTTTTCAACGGCTGAAGGAATTAAAGCACGTGGAAGGAACCGGCGTAGGTCTGGCCATTGTTAAAAAGATCATTGAAAATCACGGTGGAAAGGTTTGGGTTGATTCCGCAAAGGGAAAAGGGGCAACCTTCCATTTTACTCTGCCAGCATCAAAACCAGCCCCCACCGGCAGAAAGCCGCTGATTTCCTGTCAGAATTCAGAATAACCGCTTTTCCTCCCCCAGGCTCCCACCCTAAGCTCAAGCCAAGCCGATGTCTCGGTGTTGTTTCAGGAGTGCATACAGGCGGGACCGGGAGAGACCGGACATGCGGCAGGCATCTCTGATATTACCTCTGGAGAATGACATAAGATCGTGGAGATAGCGGCGTTCTGCTTCGGCCAGCATGGCGGCGCGAAAATCTCCCAGCTTGGGAAACTCTCCGGTAAAACTGCTTCCTGTCCCTTCCGCTTTCTCCTCCCCGGCCTGAACCTCCTCGCCGGTCCGGGCCTCCTTTCCGATTGCAGCCCGGGCTGCATGGACTCGGATATAGGTTGGCAGATGTTTAGGGAACAGAAAGCGGTCGTGGCCTGCTGCGGCCAGGGTTCTCTCCAGTGTATTGACCAGCTCCCGGACATTTCCTGGCCAGGGGTAGGTGTCCAGAACATCGAAAAATTCCGGAGAGAGCTCCTTTATGGCCATCCCGTAGCGGTTGCAGAGCCTGTCGAGATGATACCGAACCAGCTCTCTGATGTCTCCGGAGCGGTCCCTGAGAGGAGGGAGCTCGATTACGAAAGAGCGAAGCCGAAAGAGAAGATCCTTCCGGAACTGCCCATTCTGGACCATCTGGTCGAGATCCCGATTGGTCGCGGCCACCAGTCTGAAATCACTCGCTATCTCCTGTTTGCCGCCCAGCGGGCGAAAATGGTGTTCCTGCAGAACCCGCAGAAAGGTTTTCTGCAGGGAGAGCGGAAGCTCACCGACCTCATCGAGAAAGAGCGTACCTCCATCGGCCTGTCTGATCAGACCGTCCCTGGTCTTATCCGCTCCGGTAAAAGCCCCCTTCTCATACCCAAACAGCACGCTTTCCACCAGGGTTTCCGGGAGTGCGGTACAATCGACCACCACGAAATTGTTCTGGGCTCTTCTGCTGTTCTCATGAATGGCGCGGGCGAAAAGCTCTTTACCGGTGCCGGTTTCACCGATAATCAGGATGCCTGCTTCACTGCCCGCTGCCTGGGCCAGAAGATCGAAACAGGCCCTCATCTGCGGGCTGTTTCCGATAATACCTTCCAGTTTCAGTGCTGCCGCAGGCTTTGCGGCCTTCTTCTCCTGCCGGTATTGGAGGGCACGAAAAAGCGGGGCAGTTATGGTATTGATCGCGGAAGGCTTTTCAAGGTAATCCCAGGCACCGCATTTAATGGCCAGCTCAGCTCCATCAGGATCACCTGCTCCGGTAATGACAATGACCTCGGGAGAGGAGGGTGTCGCCCGAAGCTTGGGCAGCACATCCAGCCCGTTGCCATCGGGCATCTGGACATCGAGAAAGGCCACGTCAATCGCTTCGGATGCGGCCTTTTTCAAACCATCCTCAAGGGTATTGGCGCAGGTGACCTTACACCCTTTGCGCCTGACCACGCAGGAGAGCATCTCACAAATCTTCTGGTCATCATCAATGATCAGCACCTTAGCCATGAAGATTTCTCATCCCCTTTCCGATAATACGGTCCGGATAGTCCGAGCCACCTCCTGCATATCGATCGGCTTGATGATCAGATCCCTGATGCCGAAATCCCTGATCCTTTGCCGTGATGCATCCTTATGGAATCCGGTGCACAGGATGATCGGGATATCAGGCCGTATGGCTATGAGCTCCCTGGCCAGTTCCGTACCGGTCATGTTCGGCATGGACTGGTCAACAATGACCAGATCAAATTGCTGCGGCTGAGCACGGAAGGCTTCCAAAGCCTCAAGGCTGCTCGTTCTCGAAAAGACCTTGTAGCCGAGATGACTCAGTATCTTCTGCCCGACGAAGATGACCGCTTCCTCATCGTCAACAAGGAGGATGCTTTCCTCTCCCCGGAGAAAGGGAGCGGACCACCCGCCCTTCGGCTTCATTGGTTCCTGCTCCTGCCCCTTCTGAACATTGCAGTCAAGAGCCTGCCTGAGCAGCTCCCTGGCCTGCTGAATAGCTTTGAGCATGGCATGAAGGTGGGACAGGGCCGGATTTTTCTCGGATAGGCCATCGATTATCTGCTCTGCATAGCCCATCATGGATGCCAGGATATTATTTAAATCATGGACAGTCCGCTCGGCCAGAGCATGATCAGCCTTCCGCAAAGCTTCTTCGGTCAGCCTGCATTTGACGATTTCCCCGATCAGACCGGCTGAAATACCCAGATAACGCTTGACAAGATCAATCAGAAGGGGAGACCAGTTGCTGGACGAAGATACCTGCAGGGCGAGACAGTCGGCTTCAAGACCATACTTTTCGGCAATTTTCCGAAGCCTCTCACGGGACCGGGGCGGATTTCCATACCCCAGGCTGATGCTCCCGGCGATTTCCCCTCCCGCCAGGATCGGAACTGCAAACAGGTGAATGCCACCCTGACAATTGCTGTCAACCGGACGGCCTGTTTCCATGGCCTGTTTTGCAGCTTCCCAGCACGATTCATGACAGTGCCACCTGCCGCTCTTCAGTGCTTCTTTATTGTCGTCGGTATTGCAGAGATTGCGGGATGCCTGGTCAAGCAGGCGACACCAGCCCGAAGAGAAAATACCCAGAACATAATCTCCATTTTTTTCGTAGATGGCTACTGAAGCTCCAATCAAGTCAAAGAAAGGATTTACAATATCAAAAAGCAGGTCCTCTCCTACCGAATCCGCCAGCAGTCGGCAGGTATTGAGCTCTCCGAGGTTACCATAGGGCGGTTCGTAAATTCCCCTGTGCTTTCTCCGCTGAGATGATTCGGGCTCTCCTTGTATGGCTGATATCACTTGATCTTCCACATCGCGTCTCCTTATGCTGCTCCACTTCAGCAATCTCTATCCACCGACCGATAATTTCCTGCGGTCTGCTGTCACTGTCTCTCATCAATCCAAGCACATTATGCACCAGGTGATAGGTGCCATCCTTATGTCGAAACCTGTAACTGAAGGTATAATATTCCTTTTCTGCCAGACGGGTCAGGAGGGTGAGGATGCGGGTAACATCCTCCGGATGAACATGATCGATCCAGAACCCCGGATCGCTCAGGAATTCCGCTGGTTCATAGCCGAAAAGAGCCTTTACTTTCCGGCTTACAAAGGTAAAGGGATAACCACCTGTCGGCTGGCAGGCGTATATAACCGGCGAGCTGATAAGGGGAAGACATTTTGATCGCCTTCGGCCACCCCTGTTTACCTGCCGCACCTTCCGGCATTCATTACTGATATCAGTAATAAATGCATAATAATACTGGATATTCCCTTCAAAATCACAAACCGGATGAATGAACACCTCTACGATAACTCTCGATCCGTCCTGGCGGATACACTCTTTCTCGTAGAGCTGCGGCTGGCCCGTAAGGTGCAGATATTCCAAGGCCCTGGTTTCCGTTTCCCGCCACTCGGAGGGTGTAAGATCCATAGCCCAGTCCATACTTCGTAATTCCCGTTCAGGGTAGCCAAGAAGCTCACAGCACGGGCGGTTGAAAGCGATTATACGTCCATCAAGATAACCCACCCAAAAAGGTTGTGAGGTACGCCTGCTGATATCAGCCAGATACCGTAACCGTTCCTGATCATCTTCCTCCCGATCGGGGGACCAGATTGGCAGCCTCTTTTTTTCATTTTGCATTTCAGATTGCATTTTAGATGGTTCACACTTCACAACATTCACCTGCCATGGATCAGGTTTTCTATCATCTGTTTGAGAAAGGCTCTGTGATGGCTCCATTATCGTTATCGGCATGGTGGGCGGTTAAATTTGGATAATGAGGGGAGTGAGTGGGAATTGGAAACTTATTCAGGCACACAGGGACAAAGGCACAAAGGGATAAAGAAGATACAATAGTTGGTTTATGATTCCCGCTCCCCTCTTCCTTCCGCCCCCGTCGCCGCCTTTTCCAGAACCTGGAAAAAATCCTGGACCTCCCGCATCAGGGCTTCTCCATGGGTATTGGCTACGGTCATCGAGAGGTCGCCGGGGGGAGAGAGGCGCAAGACTTTGCCGTTCTTCTGGACAAGCTGAATCAACGCCGGCGGAGAAATCGGGGTTCTCTCGTCAAAGGTAAAGCTGACCTGATCCCCGGCCCGGTGGACGGCTTTTACCTTCCATTTCTGGCAGAGCAGGCGCAGTTGCAGGTGCTGGAAGAAGAGCCTGGCCGCATCCGGCAGAGCGCCGTATCGGTCTTCCAGCTCCTCTTTCCATGACTTGAGGGCTTCATCATTTTCGAGCAGGGAGGCCCGCTTGTAGAGGTTCAGCCGCTGATTGGTGTCCGGCACATAAAAGTCGGGCAGATGGGCTTCGACCTGAAGATCGATGGTAATATCGAGGCTGGTTTCTACCGGCTCACCCTGCATTTCCTGAACAGCCTGGCGGATCAGGTCGCAGTAGAGATCAAAGCCTACGGCTGCAATCTGGCCATGCTGCTCTGCTCCCAGGAGATTACCCGCACCCCGGATTTCCATGTCTCTGGCTGCCAGGCGAAACCCCGATCCCAGTTCGCTCAGTTCCTGGATAGCCACCATCCGCTTCCGGGCCTCCTCGGTGAGGGCATCCTCGCCCGGAATGATCAGGTAGGCAAAGGCCCTTCGGCTCGACCGGCCAACCCTTCCCCGGAGCTGGTACAACTGGGCCAGCCCGTAGCGGTGGGCCTGGTTGATGATAATCGTATTGGCTGCCGGAATATCCAGCCCCGATTCGACAATGGTGGTGCAGACCAGGATATCATACTTGTGCTGCACAAAATCCAGCATGATCTTCTCAAGCTGCCGCTCTTCCATCTGGCCGTGAGCAACGGCGATTCTGGCCGATGGAACGAGGCCGCGGACATAATCGGCGATCTTTTCGATATTTTCCACCCGGTTATGGACGAAAAAGACCTGCCCTTCCCGCTCCATTTCCCGGATAATGGCCTGGGTGATAATATCCGGATCGAATTTGATGATATGGGTCTGGATAGCCAGCCGGTCCGCAGGGGGGGTGTCGATAACGCTGAGATCCCGGACACCGGTCAGGGCCATGTTCAGGGTCCGGGGGATAGGGGTGGCGGTAAGGGTCAGGACATCCACCGAGCTTCGCAGGGTTTTCAGCCGCTCCTTGTGGGCCACGCCAAAGCGCTGCTCCTCGTCGATGATGACCAGGCCAAGATTGCGAAATTCGATGTCTTTTTGCAGCAGCCGATGAGTGCCGATCACCACATCCACCGTACCGTCCCGAAGGCCCTGAATCGTCTCCTGCTGCTGCCTGCGGGAGCGAAAGCGGCTGAGCATCTCGACCTTCACCGGATAGGGGGAGAGTCGCTGGGAAAATTTCTGGAAATGCTGCTCCACCAGAATGGTGGTCGGAGCAACCAGGGCGACCTGCCTGTTGCCGGTGATGGCCTTGAAAGCCGCCCGCAGGGCCACTTCGGTCTTCCCGTAGCCCACATCCCCGCAGACCAGCCTGTCCATGGGCCGTGGCTGCTCCATGTCCTCCTTGACATCCCGGATGGCCCTGGCCTGGTCCGGGGTCTCCTCATATTCAAAGGATGCCTCAAACTCCCGCTGCCAGGGTGTGTCGGCGGGAGCGGCAAAGCCGCTGGCAATCGAGCGGGCTGCATAGAGCTTCAGCAGATCCTCGGCCATTTTTTTCACCGAATTCTTCACCCGCGCCTTGGTTTTGCCCCAACTGGTGCCGCCCAGTTTGTCCAGCTTGGGAATGGCACCGCCCGAACCCGAATACTTCTGGACCATGTTCAGTTTTTCCGGCGGGATATAGAGCTTGTCGCCATCACAATATTCCACCAGCATGAAATCCTTGCGGATGTCCCCGACAGCCAGCTTCTTCAGCCCCAGGTAGCGGCCAATGCCGTGCTCCACGTGCACCACATAATCCCCTTCTTTCAGGTCGCGGAAGGTAGAGATAACCGCAGCCGGGCGACGGCCTTTGAATGCAGGAATTTTTTTCCGCTCACCGAAAATCTCCTGGTCCGTGATCAGTACCAGCGACAGGCCGGGCAGGTAGAATCCGTGTGAAACCTCTCCCAGACAGATCAGGGGAGGCAATACTGCTTCATCCCCTGCCGACAGGAGCGGGACCGCATCCTCCTCACCCAGACGCCGTACACCCAATTCATATTCCCGGAACAGTTCCTCGAGCCGCTCGGCCTGGCTTTCACTGCCGCAAACCAGAACAATCAATTGATGCTTCCGGTGCCAGGATTTGATCTCCGAAGTCAGATTCTCAAGGTACGAGGTGCGGTCCCGGCCCATGATTTTCGATTTTCCAACCAGGCCGCTGACCGATTTTACCGTAAAGGAAACAGTATCCGGGGCTGATTCCCCGATTTCAGCCAGGGTCGCTGTCTTCAGGGCGCGCAGGGAAAAAACCTGCCGTCCGGGGAAATATTCCTGCTGAATGTCCGTCCACTGCCGGTACCCTTCCCTGGGAGGGGGATAGGGGAGATTTTCCCGGTGCACCTGGTGGTATCTTCGTTCGACTTCGTTCTGAAAGTCCTCGGCAGCCCGCTGTACGGCACCGGGTTCGGAGAGAAAAATATGGCCGTCTGCGGGCAAATACTGAAAGAGGGTATCCGTGCGGGAGTAAAGGTAGGGGATATAATGCACCAGACCCGGAAAAGGAACTGCCTGGTCCAGTTGGGCCTGGAGCAGCTCGATCTTCGACTGGTACAAATACGAATCCCCAAACTCCTGCCTGAGCCTGAGGGAAAGATGGTGGCAGTGCTCCCGGTTGAGAATGGCCTCCGTCACCGGCAGGACGATCACTTCCTCCAGGAATTTCTCGGACCGCTGGGTCGAAGGATTAAATTGCCGGATCGATTCGATGGTATCGCCGAAAAACTCCAGGCGTACGGGCGATGAATGACCCGGCGGGAAAATGTCCAGCACCCCACCCCGGACGCTGTAATCGCCAGGATCTTCCACCAGGTCCACCATCCGGTATCCTCCCCGCACCAGCAGGCCGATGATTTCCTCCCGCTCGATGGTCTCTCCGGCCCCAAAAAATCCTACCGTGCTGTTAAACACCCTCTTGGGCATAAGGTTTTGCAGGGCAGCCTCAACCGGAGCCACCACCATGCCTGCCGGGTGGTTGAGCAGGGCATAGAGTGATTCGATCCGGCGGCTGACCACTTCAGGCAGCGGCGACTGGGCCTCATAGGGGAGGATTTCCCAGGCGGGAAACAGGTGAACGGAATACCCGGCTGCCTGCGGATGGATCATGCGGACAAAAAACTGCAGATCCTGGTAGAGCTTTTCAGCCAGCTCGCAAGAGGGTGCCAGGATGAGAAAATTCCCGGTCAACTGCCCCCGCAGGAGAGCGATGAGGAGCTCTTTACTGGTTTCCCACAGTCCCTCGAGATGAATATGTTTTTCTCCCTTCTCCAGGGCTTTTAAAACCGGAGCAAGGAAGGTATCGAGATTGCTGTTATTTGGCATTTCCCTGCAAAGTGCGCTCGCCATTTCCTCCAAAACGACTTCGGATGAGGTTGATAATGGTGGTGGTCGAAACATCGGGAACCAGCGGGATGCGGACAACCCTGCCTCCCCCCGCTTCCACCACCTCACGCCCGATGATCTGATCATATCCCCAATCGGCCCCTTTGACTAAAATGTCCGGCTGCACCAGGGAGATGAGCCTGAGCGGGTCAGGCTCATCGAAGACAACCACCAGGTCCACACATTCGAGGGCAGCCAGAACCTCCGCCCGCTGCTCCTGGGGGAGAATCGGACGGCTCTCCCCCTTGATGAGCCGGATAGAGCGGTCACTGTTCAATCCGATCAGGAGACAATCGCCGCAGGCTCTGGCTTCCTGGAGATAGCGGGTATGCCCTACGTGGAGAAGATCGAAGCAGCCATTGGTGAAAACGATCTTCTCTCCTTTTGCCTTTCGCCCGGTGACGATATCCTGAATCCTGTCAATCGGCTGAATTTTCAGCCTGGGATCTACGAGCACTTCACTCCTTTCCTTATCTATACTTAAAGCGGACCGACAACCTCCTGCCAACTGCAGATGTCTTTACTGGCCACTGGCCACTGAGCACTCCTTCCTCACGGTCTGCCGATGCCGTAGTAGATAAATCCCCTCTCGCGCATCAGTTTGGGGTCATAGAGGTTGCGGCCATCGAAAATAACCGGGGTCCGCATGAGTTGCTTGATCCGGTCAAAGTTCGGGCGGCGGAATTCGTTCCATTCGGTGATTACCAGCAGGCCGTCAGCTCCTTCGAGGCACTCGTAATTACGGGAGCAGAGCTGAATTTTATCCTTGAAAATCTCCCTGGCCCGGTCCATAGCCGCAGGATCGTAAGCCCGGATACTGGCCCCTTCAGCCAGCAAGTGGTTGATAATATTCAAGGATGCAGCCTCACGCATATCATCGGTCTGGGATTTGAAAGCCAGTCCCCACAGGGCCAGGAGCTTTCCCTTCACTCCTTCCTGACCACAGTTCCTGAAATGCTCACATACTTTGAGTCCGAGAAGGTTTTTCTGACAGTTATTGACCTTTTCCACAGCCCTTAAGATTTCCATGGGATACTGGTACTTTTCAGCGGTACGGATAATGGCCTTGACATCTTTGGGAAAGCACGATCCGCCATAGCCGACGCCGGGGAAAAGGAACGAGTGGCCGATCCGGGAATCGGTACTGATGCCCATCCGCACCATGTCAATATCCGCGCCCACCCGCTCGCACAGGTTAGCCAGCTCGTTCATGAAGGAAATCCGGGTGGCCAGCATGGCATTGGCGGCGTATTTGGTCATTTCCGCAGATTTGATGTCCATGATAATGATAGGGTTTCCGGTCCTGACAAAGGGGGAATAAAGCTCCCTCATGATATCGGCTACCTTGGGACTATCACAGCCGATAATGACCCGGTCCGGCTTCATGAAGTCCGCGACAGCCGCCCCTTCCTTCAAAAATTCGGGGTTGGACACTACATCAAACTCAATTGGGGTTTCCCTGGCTATTGTCTGGCGTACCAGTTCGGCTGTGCCGACCGGGACAGTGCTTTTATCCACAATGATCTTGTAGGAATCCATGATCTGACCGATGGACCTGGCTACAGCCAGCACATGCTGCAAGTCTGCTGACCCGTCCTCGTCCGGAGGAGTGCCTACGGCAATGATATTGATCAGAGATTCCCTGACCCCTTCAGCCAGATCGGTGGTGAACTGAAGCCGCCCTTCGCGGCTGTTTCGCTGCACCAGATCCTCCAGGCCAGGTTCGTAGATGGGGATTTTGCCCTGCCTGAGGCCGGCGATCTTTTGCTCGTCAATGTCCACACAAATTACATCACTGCCATTTTCAGCAAAACAGGCACCGGTTACCAGCCCTACATAACCAGTTCCTATGACACAGATATTCATCAGGTATCTCCTTCTGTATCTCTTATGAGTTATTTCCGGGTTCGGATCCGTTCGTTCGTTGACGCTGGTCCAAACGTGTCAGATAAGTGATGATGCAGACCTTGCTCTCCCTTAACCTCCTTCCAAGATCAGTAAGCTGTGTGAGGTCCCTGAGCTTCATAGAGAACTTTTTCTTTTTTCTCTATATATCGTGTGAAGCGGGTTGCCGGGCTCAGTGGAACGATGTCAACAGGAGTATGCAGCTCTTCCTCTAACATGGCTCCGAATTCAAAAATCTTCCACCCTTCCAGGCCATCACAGGCCAGGTCCAAATCATGAGCCTTTTCCAGCTCTTCCAGGGCGCTTCCAAAAAGAACCAGCTTTCTTACACCATATTTTTTGGCTAAAGTTATGCAAAGCTCTAACTGATTTTGATTAATCCCCATAAGACATCGGCTATTTCACCGCCTTAATCCCGGCATCCTCAAGATATTTTTCTATTCTCCCAAGGCTCTCGAAAATCGTCCGGGATTTATTGACGATTTCGTTATAGATATCTTCCAACTGCTCCGGCAGGTAGACATGGGCTATCTTATTTCGCAGCAGTCTTGCCTCCAGCCAGAATCCGATATCGTCGATGAGTCCCATTTTCTGCATCATCAGCAACCGGTCCCTGAGCGTGTCGCTGCTTTTGGCATTGATGAAAATTTCCAATCCCTTAAAGAAGCCGAGAATCAGTTCAACGCTTTTTTCAAATCTGAACGAAAGGGAGTCGTAATATTCAAGCTCAGGAGGAGTATACAGTTTTTCCGGGTCATAGGGGGAAAACCTCTCTATGGAGGCTTTCAACAGGTTGCATCCTTTTTTGAGATTCTTAAATTCGTTCAATATCAAGCCGCTGCGCACCTTTGATTATCTCCTGGCAAAACGGGTCATCCTCCTTGTATATCACAACATCAAGCTGCTGCTCGCATATCGAAAAGAATTTGGCTTGGATGCGTAAAGAGAGTTGTAAGGGATTACCCTCTGTCTCTGGCACGAGGAGAATATCGATGTCCCCGCCTTTTTTCGTATCGTCAAGCCTTGAGCCGAAAAGGTAAACATCACCCTGAAAATCCGCCAGACAGTATTTGAGAGCCCTTTGTTCACACTCGTCTAGTCGCATGACGGGCGATCGATCTCCTTTTCTACGGTATCCAGGAATTGGGCAATATCTTTCTGATAAAGCCCTTTGAGCCTCCTGGCACTGTCGAGTGGTATTTTCACCTTTTCATAGCGAAGCTCATAGGAGTATGCATGCCGGAAAAAGTACCGGAAGGCACGAAGCTCATCGAGCTCTCGGTAAGCTTCATTCGAGATCAAGGGGGGCCGTAAGCCCTCCACGGAGAGGGTTATCCTGCGCAACAGCACCTTACACTGAGTGCTATCCTTGGACAGCATCCCCAGGATACGATTCTCAAAGCAGCAGGCTACTATCTTAAAGAGATACTCAAATGCGCAGTACAGATTGTGCAATTGGTAGCCAAGACTTTCAAGCTTTGCCTTACTTGCTTGTGCTCCTCTTTCTCTATCTTCCACTTCGTTATAAATTCTCTCTATCTCTTTAACTTGAGCCTCTATTTCGGCTTTGAGAAGGTTGAATTCTATCATCTCCATTTTCGTCTCTCTGCTGCCAGGTAAAGGTAACTGCCCATAACGCCTGGTCCTTCTCCTCCATACCTGCATTCTAAAGCCAAAAGGGACCATTGTCAAGGATCAGCAAGGCAAGAGATTCTCCCACTTACCTTTAAGACAAAAGGCGTGAGGAAAGCTCATCGGCAAGTTTCTTCCCGACAGCGGGAATGGAAAAATGCTCCTCCACCTTCCGGCGGGCATTGGCGCCCATTTCCTTTCTCAGCCCGGCATCGGTGATGAGGGTATTCAGGGTCTGATAAAACCCCCCGGGTGATGAAACCACAAATCCCTCACGGCCATGCTCGACAATGTCGCGGTTACTGCCAACATCGGAGCAGACAGCAGGGACTGCAGCAGCCATGTATTGCAGGATCTTGTATCCGCATTTGCCCTGCGTCCACTGGTTATCGGGCAGCGGCATCACCCCGATATCGAACCGGGCTACCTCCTGGTCCTGGATCTCGAGTGTCCAGGGAATGTGCCTGACCGTGACTCCGGGAATATCGATTGCGGCATCACAGACAACATTGACCTGAATATTATGACTGCGCGCCAGAGACTGAAATACCGGAGACAGCATCTTCAGATGGTGCAGGTTGCCTTTCCCCCCCACCCAGCCGATAATGACCCTGACAGGATCACCGGTACCGGCATCGTTTTGGTAGCATTTCTGCGGTATATTGCGGGTTTCCACTGCCGACGGGACTACGGTCACGTTGTGGTTGAATTGACCGGCATAATCAGCCAGAATCCGGTTTCCGGCAACCACAAGGTCAACGCTGCGGACAAGGCATTGAAATTTCAGGCTCCTTGTTCTGCTTTCCGCCTGTGCATGCCGGTCATCATGGTAATAGATGGCATCATCGAAATCAAAGACCAACTGTTTGGCATTGTGCCTGAAAAGCCGGGCCTCAAGCGGCGTAAGCAGCTTCTTTTGCAGGTAAATGATATCAAAATGTCCAAGCTGCCGGAGAATTTTGATCTTTTCAGGAATTGTTTTTGGATAGGGGACGGCAACCGGATCAATTCCCCGGTTGCGTATTTCCGGTACCAGGTTCAAAACCCTGATCCGGCTGCTTGGCAGCTTCTCGTCCTGATAGATAAACAAAATCCTGTTCATGTCCTTGATTTCCCCTGACCGTGCGGCCTGCTGCCGCACCATAATCTCTCCCTCAGACAGCCGCCCCCCGGAGGCAACCTTCCCGCTTTTCCCGTGATCCCGTGGAACGCTCCCAGGGCTATGGCATACACCTTGAGCATCTTCCGGTCTTCAAAAAGAAGGATTCGGGCGATATCCTTGCGGCTTTTTTTGAGCACCCGGACCGTACCCCGGATTTTGCCATACTGCTCGCGTGCCAATATGAGGCGATTCCGGGTCATGTAATACCGCCTGAGCGGGTTGTGGTGCGATGTCTCCAGAGTCTGCCAGAGAAACTTATGACTTCTCCGGGCACCCACCGGATGGAGCATGCCGAGAGGGAGCGAGAGAAGTATCCTGTACCCGAAGTTGCGGAGTCTCAGACAATACTCATGATCAATCTGGTCAATGAATAACTCTTCGCGGAAAGGACCGACTCTGTCAAAAGCCGCAATGGACAACAGGCTGCCGGAGGTAATCAGGGTTTTTTCTTCTACCCATGATAGCGCAGGCTCACCCGCAACCCTGGCACAGAGCGGTTGCCGGTAAACATATCCATTGTTCGGGTCCTGATAATTAGTTCCTATCATGCCTGTTTCTTCCCGGAAGGGGCAGTCCTGATAGGCAGCGGCCAGATTGTCTACCATACTTTCCAAAGGTATAGTATCCTGATCGAGCGTTAAAGCCCAGAGGCACCCTTGCGCCCTGGCCCACCGCACACCCTGGTTAAGCGCAGCGGCAACGCCCAGGTTATCGGCGTTGAGAATCAGGTGAGCGTTCAGGGAGGGAGCAGCTTTATTCAACATGGCAACCGCCGGACTGGAGGAGTGGTTATCGACAATAACCATACGGCCGGCCTGTTTTGCTGCCTTTATTGCGCGTTCAGGGAAACCGGCATCGGGATGATAGGTAACGATGATGGCACAAATATTCTCCTTCCTGGGGCCGACAGCCTCTTGCATGGTTTTATCAGCAGTATGATCTCCCATTGTCCTTATCTTTCATCTTCCCTGCATCCTCATTATCATTGCGGTCTGGTTCCCTTTCCGAAATCTTGGGTTTCGGCAGGTCAGATTTCAGCACATCGGAAACGATGCTTCTCAAATTTTCAGCAAAATCAAGGTACTGAACGCTGTCTCGAATCTGCTTTCGATACAGGGGATTTGCTGCCCGTTGCATTACCTGGGTAAAATCCTCGACACTCTTTCTGAGCTGATCGCTCCGGACCGGGAATGACAGAATAACGCCGGTATTGCCTGGCTGAATGACCTCGGCGCAACCGTTGCGGTCGGTGGTCAATACCGGGACTCCTGCTGCCAATGCCTCCAGAGAGGCGTTGCTGAAGGGATCGTATCTGGTCGGCAGGATAAATCCATCAGCCAGGGCTAAATACCGGGAAGCTTCTTCCTGCGGTCCCAAAAAATGAATCCGCTCCGAGATAAAAAGCCTGCCGGCCATTTTCCGGTAAGGCCCCGTCTCACCCTTGCCGACAATGAGCAGATGGAAGTCCGGCGGCAGATGCTGCATCCCTTCGATTGCATATTCCAGCCCTTTCCTCTCAAAGCCGGTGCCGGTAAAGAGGAGAAATCGTGAACCTGCCGGAAGCTGGTGCCGTGCCAGAAGCTCTCCCTTTATCTCGTCCTTATGATGAAAGAGATATTCAAAAGATTTCCACTCCACCCCGTTATGCACGACCTTGATTTTCTGTGGAGAGATACGGTAACGGGCTGCTATTTCCTGCTTCACCATTTCCGAGTTGCAGTAGAGCCTCTGTAACCGGGGGCTCTCAATGGCTTTTTTTTCATAGGTCAGCTTCAGCCGGTGAAACATACTGGCAGAGCGAAGTATCCGGGCGGGAATACTCCTGGTTTCATCCCGATATTCGAGAAAAGACCGGTGAGTTCCTCCCCCTGCCCGCATATGGGTCTGGCCGTCCGTGTAATCGATACCGAACACTACATCATAAGAATGCAGTCGCACATGGCGGCTTACCGCTGTCTGAAAGGCGATGAGCCGTCCGGCCCTCCCCAGGTTTTGATGCCCCAGCGGGGTTATGGCAAGCCGATCACGATTATGGTCCGGCCAGTCGTCCGGCCATTTTTGTCCCGGCAGCGTAAGGAGGTTGACCGAGCAGCCAGCCTCAAGAAAAGCGTGGATAAGCCGGACTGAGTATTTTTCAGCTCCACCCGGTGTTTTATACGTAGCCTTGACGAAAGCTACCTGCTTCATGGTTCCCTGTGATTCTCCCCGCCATTCAGTGATCAGTGGCCAGTGGTCAGTGATCAGTAAAAAACTGGAAATTGGAAACTGATGTTTGGCAACTGACAACTGGTATTTCTTTCCCTGAATTATATGGGGATTCGATTCCCTGATGCAAGCGAATTGTTATTGATAAGGCTTATAATAAAACCAGGAAATGACGGTTCAGGCGATTGTAAAATATTCCTTGCACATCGGAACGGAGATGCTATAAAATATAAGCTTATGATTTTGAGAATTTGTTGGGTTAAGATATTCATCAACAGGGAATTTCTTTATGATTGCATGCCTCCGCTGCCGCTCAAACCTCTTAATACCCACTCCAAGCAGTGATTTTCTTGAACACCAACCGAATATCTTCTCGTACAAATCAAAAATTTTTAAGGGCTAACTAAATGCCGAAGATAAGAGACTATCCAGCAGTAGTCGCCAATTTCACCAGGGATCTTGCCAGGGGAGATTTCCGGGCCATCTGGAACAGGCTGTTCGGTTACTTCCTGTATAAGCTCCACAAAAACTTGAAGGATGACAGCCCTATCAGATATTCGCTCTGGAAATATTATCATTCCAGGAGACGATGTGAAAGCGATAGCTCTGCACAGGTAAGGTTTGCCATTATCTACTTCTTTGACGGAAAACTGGACAGGTCGGCTTATCACAAGATAACGAAACGGTTGCAGAACCAAAACTACAAGAATTACAGTCTCTTAGTAGCTGGCCCAGACAGTAATATCGATCAGCTTATCCATGAGCTTGACAGGGGACAGGGAGTGGAGCAGGCAACTGAACATGTATTTATTTGCTTCATTGAGCAGGGGGATATGATAGCCCGGCACGCTCTGAGCAGTGTAGCCAAGGCATTTCAGGATGACAGCAGCAGGGAATTATTTTACAGTGATGAAGATGTCATCAATAAATATGGCATACGGGTGAATCCCTATTTCAAGCCGCAGTATGCTCCCCTGATGCTCATGAGTCATAACTACCTGAATGCCTTTCTCTGTATTCGGTTAACCGACCAGGTTATGCAGGGAATCAGGACTATCGGAAAAATCAATCAGGCTTCACTCTACCGGCTGGTGTTAAAGCTGACCAGAGGCCGGATAAGGATATCGAGAATCGCTGATGTCTTATACCACCGGCACTGGCAGAATGCCATCAGGCTGGAGACTGTTTCAACCCGGCATATAGTTCAGGATGAGATCATGGCCCGCTCGCTCAAGGCAAGGGTTTTGAGCTATGATCCTGCGGGATTTACTGTTCTGAAATTTTATCCTGAAGGAAATCCCAGAGTATCGATTATCATCCCCTTCAAAGATAAAATACCGCTCCTAGCCACCTGTATCCAAAGCATTGAGGCAAAATCAACCTATCGCAATTATGAGATTATTCTCATTGATAATAGAAGCATTGAAAAAGCAACGCTCGATTATCTCCGAAATACCCGGCACCGGATAATCACGGCGGACATAGACTTCAACTACGCGAAATTAAATAACATGGGAGTCCAGGCAACCGAGGGCGAATATATAATCCTTCTGAACAACGATACTGAAATAATCACTCCTGACTGGATAGAAAGTATGCTTGGTCTGGCCCAGCTTCCCGAAGTGGGAGCAGTCGGGGCCAAGCTTCTCTTCCCCGACAACACTATTCAGCATGCCGGTGTGGTCATGGGCTGCCGTCACATAAATAGATTCCTCGGGGCATATGAAGGCGGTTACAAGCATTATAACAACCTGATACGGGAATATGGCTGTGTTACGGGGGCCTGTTTGATGATCTCCAAAAACAAATACCTTGAGGTGGGTGGGCTTACCGAATCCCTGGCTGTTGAAGGCAATGACGTCGATTTCTGTTTCAAACTGGCCAGGGCAGGGTATTACAATGTCTATAATCCTCATTGTGTCCTTTACCACTATGAATCGGTATCGAGAAAAGGCAAGTTTCAGGCTGCCGTCCAGAAGGAACGTATCTATATGCAGCAAAACTGGAAAGAATTCATGGTCAATGACCGGTTTTATAATCCGAATTTCGCCCCTAACCGACGTGATTACTGTATCAGGATAGATTAAGCCTGATAATTACCCGAGGACTGCACGATGCTCATGCTTCATATCGGTTGCGGAAATGTATACTTCGATAATTGGATAAATATCGACCTTGAGGCAGAGAAAGTGGATTTGCTGCATGATCTCAGGAATCCATTGCCCTTCGAGGATAACTCTGTCGATTTTATCTACAATGAGCATTTTATTGAGCACTTGACTGTAGATGAAGGCTTGAGAGTGATGGCCGATTTCTATAGAGTCTTAAAGAAGAATGGCGTACTCAGGATAGCTACCCCCGATCTTGATTACCTGATCTTCCGGTATCTTTTCTTCTGGAAGCATCAGGAATGGATAAGGAAATACGGATACCGATGGCTGAAAACAAAAGCTGAAATGCTTAACTTATGCTTTAGAGAGTGGGGACATCAATATTTATACAACCGCCAAGAGCTTAAGCGCCGCCTTCAAGAGGCGGGTTTTCAAAAAATTTATCCACAAAAGCTGCACAGGAGTAAGTACCAGGAATTGAGGAATAAAGAGACAAGGAAGGATTCAAAGTTAATTTTCGAGGCTGTCAAGTAGCAGACTTGATGAGGGACCATCCATGGGAAAGTGCTCGATATGATTGGAAAATGCCGAGGGGTAGAAACAGCTTATGAATAAATACCATATTCCCGGAGTTAAAACTTTTGAGTATACGAAAATCATCGGGCTGGAAAATATCGAGTTTGGCCGGAATGTCATAATTGATGATTTTGTCCTGATCTATGCTAAAAGTAAAATAAAGATAGGGAGCTATGTTCATATAGCCTGCTTTACCTCGATAACCGGAGGTGAAAAATTTGAGATGGGTGATTTTTCCGGAATATCCCAGGGATGCAGAATCCTGACCGGCACGGAAGATTTTAAATCCTGGGGGTTCGGAAATCCAACCATCGATGAAAAGTACCGGAACACCGAACGAGCACCCGTTTATATGGGCAGGTTTTGCCTTGTTGGCGCTAATAGTGTTATCCTGCCCGGAGTCACGATCGGAGAAGGAGCGGTTGTCGGAGCCGGTTCTGTAGTATCCAAAGATTTGCAGCCCTGGGGGATATACCTTGGAAACAGGAAAACAGGAGAGCGTGACAGAGAGAATGTCCTGAAAACCCATGACCGGTTTTTCCATGACCATGCCGGGAAAAGCAATGGTTAAAAAGCCTGAACCATTTGCACAGCCGATTTACGTGACCCGGCCACTGTTACCTGATTTAGAGGAACTGACTGAAAAGCTGAAAGAAGTGTGGGAATCGAAGTGGCTTACCAATAACGGCCCTCAGCATCAACAGCTTGAGAAAAAGCTGCAAGAGCTGCTGAAAGTCCCCTTTCTTTCGTTGTTTAATAATGGAACCATTGCTCTCATCACAGCCTGTCAGAGCCTGCGCCTTTCCGGTGACGTTATCACCACTCCCTTTACCTTTCCCGCTACCCCTCACGTCTTGAGCTGGAATAATATCAAGCCGGTCTTTTGCGATCTCGATCCGGTCACGATGAATATCGATGCCGATAAGATTGAGTCGATGATTACCCCGCAGACAACGGGCATCCTGGCGGTCCACGTTTTTGGCACCCCCTGCGATGTAAGGAAAATTCAGGAGATAGCAGACCGCTATGGCCTGAAGGTTATCTATGATGCAGCCCATGCTTTCGGTGTCGAAATCGGAGGCACAGGGATCAGTAATTTTGGGGACATCTCGATGATGAGTTTCCATGCCACCAAGCTGTTTCATACGGCAGAGGGGGGGGCTCTGACCTTTCAGGACAAGAACCTCAAGGCCAGGATCGATCTTTTGAAAAACTTTGGCATCAAGAATGAAGAAGAAGTTGTCATGCCGGGAATCAATGGCAAAATGAATGAGCTGCAGGCTATACTCGGGCTGATAAATTTACGCTACATAGATAAAGAACGAGCAAAAAGAAAACTTCTCACCGACACATACCGGGAATGTTTACAGGATGTCGAAGGAGTCAGCTTTCTCAAGGACAGTCCCGGAGTAAAAAACAGCTACCAGTATTTTGTTATCCGCATCCGGGAAAAGGCCTTTGGGCGAAGCAGAGATACGGTATACGATGAATTCAAGCGCTATAATGTTTTTACCCGGAAATATTTTTATCCGCTCTGCAGTGACTATACCTGCTACCGGCATCTGCCATCTTCCTCGCCGATGAATCTGCCCGTTGCCCGTGAAGTTGTTCAGGAGGTTTTATCACTGCCGCTCTATGGTGAGCTTACGCTCAGTGATGTGGAAAAAATCTGTGACATTTTAAAGAGTTTCAGGGGAAACTCTCGATAAAGGGCAAAGCCTTGCCGAAGGACCGAGAACCATGCCACGGGTGAGTGTTGTCATGGCCTCATATAACCACGAGAAATACATCGCCGAAGCCCTGCAAAGCGTGCTTGACCAGACGTATCAGGATTTTGAAATCATTATTACCGACGACGGATCTACTGACGAGACTGCTGATCAAATAAGAAAATTCAAGGATCCGCGGATCGATCTATCCTGTTTTGAAAAAAATCAGGGTGCCTGTGTTGCTACCCGGATTAGCCTTGAGAAAGCCAGGGGAGAGTATATTGCTATCCTGAATTCCGATGATGCCTATTTACCTGACAGGCTTGAAAAACAGGTCCGCTTTCTGGATAATCATCCTGATATCGGTGCAGTCTTCAGCCAGGCACAGATTATTGATGAGCAGGGTAACGATTTTACCGATGTCAATCATTTCTACTACACTATCTTCCAGCAGGACAACAAGTCCCGTTTTGCATGGCTCAACCACTTTTTCTATAACCGCAACTGCCTCTGCCACCCCAGTATCCTGATCCGGAGGAAATGTTACGAAACAATAGGATACTATGATGAACGCTATGCTCAACTGCCTGATTTTGACTTCTGGATACGCCTGTGCCTGAAATATGAAATTCATGTACTCCCGGAAAAGCTCATCAAATTCAGGATCAGGACAGGAGAGGCCAATGCAAGCGGGAACAGGCCCGAAGTCAGAATACGGGATAACTGGGAATTCAGCCAGATCCTTAAAAACTATCTGACGATCAGGACATCCGAGGATTTATTGAAGATATTTCCGGAAGCGGGTATATACCCGGAAATTGAGGATGATCTGATTCCTTTTTACCTTGCCATGCTCGCCCTTAAGGTCCATCACCCCGTTTACCAGTCCTTTGCGGTTAACACGCTCCATGAGCTGATCGGCAACCGGGAAACCGCTGCAAAACTTGCAGGCAAGTACAACTTCAGGTACATCGACTTTATCAGATTGACGGGAAAGTACGATGTATTTAACCTGGAAGGGTGGAATGGAATAACAAAGGAAGAGGAAAAGGGGCAGGAAAAGAACAGGGGAAAGAGGGGAATAGTGCAGATTATTTCCAATGCTCTCAATTTTCAACGGAAGAACGCAAAGTAAAAAGATATTATATTGAATGGCACTTACATAAGCCAAGCTTATAATATAGAGAGGACACAAAGCACACAGGGAAAAAAGATCTCCCGCAGAAGACGCAGAGAACAACCAATCCGGCAAGGTCCTGATGAAAGTCGGGATATATCGATGTGTCAACGGCCTGGAAGCAAGCAAAAAGTAAAAAGGCACAAGGAGGAACTTGTTTTACTTTTACTTTTCAATGATATCCTCTGCGTCTCAGCGTCTCTGCGGGAGAATTACTAATTCTTATGTAAGTGCCATTCTATCTAAAGGAGAAACTCTGTTCCTGCAAGGGATATTCCTCACCGGAGAGGACCCCGCTGGACCGGTAAACCTGGCCATGACCTGGAAAGAGGGGGAGGATGATCCCTGGTATATTGTCACTGACCAGGCGGCTAATCAGGGCACACTGACTGATTATTAAGGTAAGGATGTGGGGATAGAAGAGATACACGGTGATATAAAGGGGCTTGGACTGCATATTGATCAGAATCATCTGCGTGAGTCTTCTCGAATCTCTCGCCTCTTTTTAGCTTTGAGCATTCTCATCGCCGTGATATCAGTATATTCCATATCGGCTAGCGCTGGCTCCGCCGGCAACTTGCCCAGGCACTCCCTCTCCACAGAGGAATCGTTGACAAGGCACGAGTACCCTGGTAACTTTATCTGTGAGGGAGAAGAGTCATTAACCCACCACACAACCTGGAGCCGCAAGGCTCACAGAGCCTGTGGCTGCATCACCTTTTGTGCACTTCAAGCGGGCGCTGCATGCGCTGTGCGCCACTTTTCTCTAACTATCAAGCAGGGATTGAAAACGTACTCGTCAGGAGGAGGAGTGAAAAGCCGTTTTTTTTCAATTCGCCAGAGCATGGCATGGTTTCTTTTGCTCTGCATTTCAGGCTTGTATGGACTATCTCTCAAAGAGGCAGCCGCTATAGAGCTTCCCCCTCAATTTGCCTGGATGGTTCCTTTGCCTGGTCCCTGGTGTTTCAACTACCTTACCGGAATAGCGATGGACAAGAGCGGACATATCTATCTGGTTGATTCAGATGACAATTGTATCAGGAAGTTTACCCTGGACGGCGCTTTTCTGGCCGAATGGGGAACGAAAGGTGCCGGGGATGGACAATTTGACCGGCCTTCCGGCATAGCGCTGGATGGAGACGGCTTTATCTATGTTGTGGATACCTATAACCATCGTCTGCAAAAATTTAACCCTGCCGGAGCATTCCTGGCCAAATGGGGAAGTAAAGGTACAAAGGACGGACAGTTCAATGGTCCATGGGGAATATGCGTGGACAGCAACAATAATATCTATGTTGCAGATGCATGGAATAACCGCATCCAGAAGTTTACTGCAGCTGGCACCTTCCTGACAAAATGGGGCAAGCAGGGCCAGGAGGATGGACAATTCAACTTCCCTACCGGTGTAGCTGTGGATGGCAGAGGGAATGTCTATGTGATTGATACGGATAATGACCGCATTCAGAAGTTTACCTCGCATGGCACATTTTTAGCCAAATGGGGAAGTCATGGCTCAAATGACGGCCAATTTTATCATGTTACCGGAATAGCCATAGATAGCGGCGGAAATGTCTATCTTGCTGATAAATATAATCATCGCATCCAGAAGTTTGATTCTTTCGGGAACTTCCTCGCCGCATGGGGAGGGCAGGGCAGAGAAGATGGACAGTTCAATGCCCCTGCCAGGATAGCCATAGCCAGCGATGGCTCTGTCTATGTTACCGATTCCGATAACCGTCGCATCCAAAAATTCAGCTCCGCCGGCACCTTTTTGGCCACCTGGGGAGTGGGAAGCGATAGCACAGTGGATGGACAATTTAATTTTCCTTCCGGAATAGCTGCTGATAGCGGCGGGAATGTCTATGTTGCTGATAAGTATAATAACCGCATTCAAAAATTCAGCTCCGGCGGGGCCTTCCTGGCCAAATGGGGAAGCATGGGCTCGAAGGATGGGCAATTCCGCAGTCCTTCACGAGTAGCTGTTGATGGCAATGGGAATGTCTCTGTGACCGATACGGGCAATAGCCGCATCCAGAAGTTTAGCCCGGATGGAACCTTTCTATCCACCTGGGGAAGTAATGGCTCAGGGCCTGGGCAGTTTCAATTTCTTACCGGAATAGCCATAGACAGCAGCGGGAATGTCTATGTTGCTGATACCGATAACCACCGTATTCAAAAATTCAGCTCCAGCGGCACATTTTGGGCCGCCTGGGGAAGCAATGGCTCAGAGCATGGACAATTTATCTCCCCTCGCGGAATAGCCGCAGATGGCAGTGGAAATATCTATATTGCCGATACCGGCAATCACCGCATTCAAAAATTGGGCCCGGATGGTACTTTTCTGGCCAGTTGGGGTGAAAAGGGCACGGAGGATGGACAATTCAACAGCCCCTATGGAATAACCGTGGATGCTGGCGGAGATGTCTCTGTTGTTGATACGGCAAACCACCGCATTCAAAAATTCGATTCTGACGGCACGTTTTTGACCAAATGGGGAAGTCATGGTACAGGGGCTGGACAATTCAACGACCCCTGCGGCATAGCCGTTGATGACAGTGGGAATGTCTATATTGCCGATACGGGTAACAGCCGCATTCAGAAATTTACCTATGGGCCTGCACAAGGCAGCGAGCCAGCTCAGGTTCAGGTTATACGGCCTGGTTTAAATTTTCTCTATCTTCCCTGCGGAATCGATAAATTTTATTCTGCGGCTTCGTCGCTCTGGAGCTATCTGATAAATCAAAATGTGCAGCTTGTAAAAATCCAATCCTACCGCCATACCGAGCTTCCCGGATGGGCAACCTTTCGGAGATTATCCACAAAATTGTATCAGGGAGATTTTCCCATTGCCTCCGGAATGGGTTTATTAGTATACACGAACCAGGCTGAGGGGAAAACGGTAACTCTGGACTTTTCAACCACGATCCCTGATCCGCCGCTCAATCAGGTACAGGTACCCTCCTTCTCTCCAGGACTTAATCTGGTAAGCTTGCATCCTTTGCCGGATGTGACCACTCCTGATGAAAACCACCTCCAATGGCCACCGGAGGATAAAGCTGTAACCTGCATAATAAGATATGATTCTCATCACGGCAAATGGCAGGCGCACTATTCTTTTTTCGGCCAGACAGCCGAACCTGAATCAGGGGAAAAGAACAAAGAAGGATACCTTGCCTATATTCAGGAATAAATGATGCGTTGAGGTTTCGGTAGCTGATTCCCGCACCTGGATTGTGCACGAGTGCCGATGAGCCTGCATTTTCCTGCTGTATGGGATATCAAGGATAGCGTATGAGATTCATCTCCGCATTCTTGACCATACCACTCTTTTTAAAGGTCTCGATCCAGTGTTGTTCAGTTCCTGCAGGAACCGTTACTACACCCCATTTCTGGGGCATATTGAGCGAGCTGATTTCGAGATTTTCAAAGGAACCAATCAATTCCTGAGCGGCTTTTACCGTTGCTCCGGTATTAAATTGGATTAAAATATAGCTGGCTCCTTCTTCGCCCGATGGATTTCCCCTGCGTTCTGCCCAGGCAACAATATCTTCTTTTTCCAATTCATCAATGCAGTCAGCCGGAGAGCCGTTCAACACCTTAACCCAGTAAGAGAACATGGCTGGAAAGTTCGATCGCCAGCTTAAACTATGGGATTTCACTAAATTATCCGCATCTTCCTCAGTCGCATCTTCAATAAACACAACAATTATTTCTCCGGGAACGGCCTGTGGCCTGTCAGGTGGCGGAGGGGGAATTACCGGGTCCGTGATAACGGGTAGAGAACCGCTGGCGTCGCGGAAGGGAATATCCTCGACTGTATGGCTCTCATCCAGCCCTAACGTGGGATGGGATAGGTTATCTATGATCGTGTCAAATATGTCTGCATGATTCGGATCATAGTAGTGCTTTTGAGGACCGGCAATACTATCAGAAAGGCTGCATACTATTTCATCCGGCGTTTTTCCAAAAAGCGTTCTCGAATAGCTCCAATCAGCACAGTTACCCTCCCGGCTGTGGAAGACCATCGCTCCGTCGATGACATACAATTTGTTTTCTCTGTCAGCGCAGGGAGAATTATTTGCCAGTTGTATGAACTCATCAATATTAATATATGAACCCTGGCTGGTTATGAAGTTGAGAACCTTGTGCTTATTATCATACAACAGCCTGAGGTTATTTTGATTGATTTCAAAGGAACAAACGGTCGAGAGGGCTGCAAGATACTGCATCTCCTGTTCCATGACCCCCTGAGGAGACAAACAGTACATCTTGGTGCAGCCGATACCACGAATCGATAAGGCACCCTCGTCCGAGGGGGTATGCGTCCCAAAATAGTGGTTACATCCGGCGGTCCCCTCGCATGTATTGTCTTTGCTGAACTGGATCGTAATCTGGGAACCGGCTAACAGAGGTTTTTCCTCTCCCGTTACTCCGAAGGATTGCAGTTTCCATTGCTTATCGAATAAGCTCCGCAAATCCAGGCAGGAAGTCAGTCCCAGGTATTTTCGAAACAAACAGAGAGCATCCGCTGGAGTAATTCCGCCATCCTGATTTATGTCGGCACATTCAGCACATTCACTGGCAAAGTAGCATTTAAAGGCAATGAGAGCATCTGCCGGTGTAATATCTCCATCATTATTGAGGTCCCCATTGCAAACTGCCGAGCCTGTTCCTGCTGCCCTGGCAGAAGGAATATAAGCTGTGAGCGCTATCAATATGGTTGCGAGCCCATAAACTGCCCCATAAACTGCTGTTGAAACGAACCTTTTTTTCATGACTTCCCCCTATCCTGCCTGTTTCAAGTTTGGTTGACTCCGCTACCAGATTCTCGTGTTTGATTGAGTAAAGGTACGACCAAAATATGAAGAGCCATACGAGAAGAACGGTGCGAATAATTACCTGGGAACTGGTTATCGCTCTATGGTAAAATTTAACAAGTCTGAATATCCATTGTCAAATACAACTACTCAGACCGGATGTTCCCCATCTTGTGAGTAAGTCCCTCTCCCCCCAAATTCAGGGGCGGACAGTTTTATTTTACCCGTTTTATTTTACCCGTGGCTTCCCAGCCGATATAGTCATAGTGGAAGCGTCACCCTGGCGCTTACTTAAGCGGCTGGAAGCCGCTTCCACTATAACTGCGGCTGCCGCCCGCATTCCAAAGTCCGCTTCCCCAAATTCAAAAGTGTCCGCCCCTGAAGGGGAGAGGGCTGGGATGTGGGGGCGACGGTCGCCGGTGATCCTTAAGTTGTATAACATTGTCCCTGTTGAGGGGAAGGTTAGGTGGGGGTGAACAAAAACAACATCTTCCTCTCCCCGCAGGGACAATATCGTCAACTGAGGCCCTTCTCCCCCACAATATAGCTGTCCAGGAAAGTAATGTCTAAAAGAAATATCTGCAATAATTTTAATTTATTAACTGCTTGCTCCCTCCTCTCTCTCTGAGGTAAAATAAATACCGGGCAATTTAGGGGGGAAGTTAAGCAGCAAAGAAGTCGAAGTGAAACCACCAGGGAGTCGAATTTTACCAAGGAACATGAAAATACTGTGATACAAGGAGCATCAAAACATCATGAATAGAGATCAGGCCCTGTCCCTTATCCGGGTGGGGGTAAAAAATGAGAATCTGGTAAAGCACATGCTGGCCACCGAGGCCATTATGCGTACTCTGGCTGAGCATTTTGGCGAGGATAACGACCTTTGGGGACTGGCTGGCCTGGTTCACGATCTTGACTATGACCAGACTCTGAAAGAGCCAAAGCAGCATGGACGTCTTGGTGCCGGGGCGCTGGAGGCAGCCGGGGCGGACCCTCTCATCTGCCAGGCAGTAGTAGCCCACAGCCCGCACTATGACCAGCCGCGAAAGACGCGGCTTGAAAAAGCCCTGTTTGCCGCCGATCCCCTCTCCGGTCTGATCGTGGCCGCAGCCCTGGTCCATCCGGACAAAAGACTGGCCAGTCTGGATACTCCTTTTATCCTCAAGCGGTTTCAGGAAAAATGGTTTGCCAAAGGGGCCAGCCGGGAGCAGATCCGCGCCTGTCAAGAGCTTGCGCTCAGCCTTGAGGAATTCATCGGTCTTGGCCTGAAAGCCATGCAGGGGATTTCGGAGGAGCTGGGGCTTTAGCCTGAATGGCACTTCCATAAGCCAAGCTTATAAATAGAGAGAACACAAAGCGCACAGGGGAAAACGATCTCCCGCAGAGGCGCAGAGAGCAACCAATCCGGCAAGGGCCTGATGAAAGTCAGGATATCTCGATGTGTCAGCGGCCTGAAAGCAGGCCAAAAGTAAAAAAGCACCAGGAGGAACTTATTTTACTTTTACTTTTCAATGATATCCTCTGCGTCTCAGCGTCTCTGCGGGAAAATTACTGATTCTTAGGTAAGTGTCATTCATACTAACTCGGCTTCTGTAAGTGCCATTCGCTTTAGCCTGGATAAGTAAAGACTGACAAGGAGCGATACTATCTCCCATACTATCTGCCACTATGCGATGCCTGATGTTTGGCAATGAGCTCACGGATAACAGGCACCAACTCGGTGGGAACCTCCATAACGGTGGAGGTCCGGTTTTCAAAAGACAATTCGTCTTCTGCTACCGCTTCCTCTTCCGTCTGCCCTTCATAAATGTGCCAATACCTTCTGGACTCGCTTTTCATCCCCTCCAGGTGGGAATTTACTCTGTTCCATCTTTCAGTCTCCTGGGGTTACGCCGCCGGTATGCAGTTAAGGCTTGCCTTTCAATTCATTCTATAATGATACTATATCATTATTGCAATCGTTACCCCTTGTATTGGAGAGGCAATATTGCACAATTGTTCCTATACTTCAACACTGGAATTCAGGCATTACAATCATTAATAGGCTCAGATGATGGGCTCAGATTCCCTTGACAATCAGGTTCAGGTTATCGATCCGCTGAACCAGGGGCTGGGGGGTGCCGATGACGTGACCGGCCAGGCTCTTTCCAAGGTCACCGAAAGTCATATCTGGCAGGTTGAGCTGCTGCTCCAGTTCCCGGCAGATCGAGGGGATGACCGGTTTGAGCAGGATAGCCAGGTCCCGCACCCAGTGAACGCAGGTCGAGACGATGCGGTCAGCTTCATCTTTCGATTCCTTGATTACTTTCCAGGGCTCCCGACGCTGAAAGTATTTATTGGCAGAGTCACTCAGTTCGAGAATGCCGCGGATGGCGGAGCGGAATTCAAAATTGCAAAAGCCCTCCATGATGGAGGGAATTTTTTGCCCCGTCAGGGAGCGGTATTCTTCCTCGTCCGGAGGGGCAATTCTTCCCTCCAGCTTGTTTTTCAGAAAATTCAGGCTCCGGTTGGCCAGATTGGCCACATTGCCCAGGAGCTCACTGTTGATCCGGTCCTTAAAGTCGTTGATATCGAAATCGATATCCGTAATACTTCTGGACAGGTTAGCGGCAAGGTAAAACCGCAGGTAGCTTGGATCGGCCTTCTGCCAGTATTCCCTGGCAGTGATAAAGGTGCCCCTCGATTTACTCATCCTCTCTTTGTTGACCGTCAGGAAGCCGTGAACAACGATATTGTCAGGCAGGCGAAATCCGCTGCCCATAAGTATGGCAGGCCAGAAGAGGAAATGGAAGTAAATGATGTCCTTGCCGATGAAATGCATAATCCTGCCGGTTTCCTTCACCCAGTAGCTGTCGAAGTCGTCACCGTGAGTCTGACAATAATGCTTGGTACTGGCCATATAGCCAATTGGCGCATCCAGCCAGACATAGTAATACTTGGTCGGATCATCCAGTATCTGAAAGCCGAAGTAGGGAGCATCACGGGTGATGTCCCAGTCTTTCAGCCCGGCATCGACCCAGTTCAGGATATAATTCTTGATTTCATCCTGCAGGTTGGTATTTCCGGTCAGCCAGGCGCGCAGCCGGTCCGAGTAGCTGCTCAGGCGGAAAAAGTAGTGCTCAGACTCCCTGCGGACGGGCGCGGTTTTGCAAATCGCGCAGTATGCGCCGATAAGGTCGGTAGTGGCATAGGTGGCGTTGCAGGCTTCGCAGTTATCCCCGTATTGATCGGGCGCTCCACACCGCGGGCAGGTACCCTTGACGTAGCGGTCCGGCAGGAAGCGCTGGCACTTGGGACAGTAGCTCAATTCAACGACTTTGCGGTAGATATCCCCCCGCTCCCGCAGGCGCGAGAAGATGAGATCGCTGAACTCTTTGTTCTCCGGAGAATTGGTCGAGTAGTAGGAATCAAAGCTGATCTGAAATTTGTCGAAGTCCTCGGTATGCTCCTGGTAGGATCGGGCAATAAGCTCTTCCGGCGAGATCCCAAGCTTATAAGCGTTGATTTCGATGGGTGCGCCGTGGGTGTCATCCGCACAGCAGTAGATGACCTGCTCCCCGGCAAGCCGCAGGAACCGGACATAGACATCGGTCTGGATGTACTCCACCAGATGCCCCAGGTGAATCGGCCCGTTGGCATAGGGAAGAGCACTGGTTATGACCAGCTTTGGGACATCTTTCACTTTTGGGATATTTTCGCTGTTTTGCATATTTTCTTGGCTCATGGGCAAAGTTTATATCATATTCCGGCCGATAAGTCAAAATGCAATGTAACTGCCGCTCATCCCGCCATAATTGGCACCTGGCTCCGTTTAGCCGCCGCTACCAAACCCTTATCCAGGGTAGCAAGAGGGAGTCCTTTCCTCATGGCAAGGTCTAAGTATGAGGCATCATAGGTTGAGAGGTGATGCTCTCTTGCCAAGGCCAGGATTTCACCTAACATGAATGGCACTTACATAAGAATTAGTAATTCTCCCGCAGAGACGCTGAGACGCAGAGGATATCATTGAAAAGTAAAAGTAAAACAAGTTCCTCCTTGTGCCTTTTTACTTTTTGCTTGCTTCCAGGC